>DAOTCE010000001.1:300000-563138 GCA_035452965.1 Candidatus Paceibacterota bacterium
CTGCGGTTGCTGGCCAAGAGTCAACGCGACCAGAGTCTCTGGCTCTGGAACGGCCATGAATGGCAGTTGCACGAAGCGAAGAAGCCGCGGCCGGGCGGGAAGAAACCCGAACTGCTGGACGACCCGCGGCTCGATCCTGCCTCCCAATGGCTGCGCCGGCTGGATTGGTTCACGCCCGAGCCGGGCCTGTGGGTCGGCGACGCGAATGAAGGATTTCTGGGTGCGCTGGCGTGCGCCTGGGCCGACCGGCCGCAGGAAGCGGATTACCTGGGCAATCCCGCCTTCTCCCGGCTGTTCTTGGCCCGGCGGCAACTGCGCCCGCGACTGGTGGTCAAGGGCAGCGGCATTGATTGGCTGGCAATCTCCGCCGAATGGGAGCAGGAGGGCCTCAAGCTCACCGCCGCCGACTTGAAGCGCCTCCAGTCAGCTACCGGCCGCTACGTCAAACTGCCCGACTCCGGCTGGGTCGAGCTGGATGCGAGCGCGGTGCAGACGGCGCATGAAGCGATGGCGGACCTGGGGGTTGACGGCCTGGTGCCGGTTGCGCAGCGCATCGGGCTGGAACAAGCGGCGCACCTGGACGAGGAAGACTTGCAGCGCTTCGGCGATTCGGCCCAGGCCAAAGCGTTGCGCGAGCGCCTTAAGAACTTTGCGGGCCTCCCGGTCATGGACTTCCCCGCCTCCGTGCAGGCGGAGATGCGCCCCTATCAAAAGGACGGATTCGATTTCCTCTGCCACCTGACACGGCTTCGGCTGGGGGGGATTCTCGCGGACGACATGGGCCTGGGCAAGACCCTGCAGACGCTGGCGTGGCTGACGTGGCTGAAGGACCAGCACAGGAAAGACCCCAAACCGGCGCTCGTGATCTGCCCGGCATCGGTGCTGCACAACTGGCGGCGCGAGGCGAACCGTTTCACGCCCCATCTAAAGGTGCTTGTGCTCGAAAGCGGCGCCGCGCGCCACAACCTGCGCAAGCAGATTCCGCAATACGATCTCATTGTGACCAACTACGCGCTGCTGCGGCGCGACCTGGAAGAGCTGCAGAAGTTCGCCTTCCGCGCCATCATCCTGGACGAGGCGCAGTTCATCAAGAACCCGGGCGCGCAAGTGACCCAGTCCGTCAAGCAGTTGAAGGCCGACCATCGCCTGGCGCTGACCGGCACGCCCCTGGAGAACCGCCTGCTCGACCTTTGGAGCATCGTGGACTTTATCCAGCCGGGTTACCTGGGCAGCCAGGACCGCTTCACGGAGACGTATGAGCCGCGCGGCGAGGGCGCCGAATCGGCGCAGCGCATTGCGCGGCGCCGGCTCTCGGCCAAACTGCGACCGTTGCTGCTGCGCCGGCTCAAGCAGCATGTGGCCAAGGACCTGCCCGAACGCATCGAGCAGCGGCGCGACTGCCAGTTGGGCGACGAGCAGCGCAAGCTCTATCTTGCCGAGCTGCGCCGCAGCCGGGAGCAGGTCATGAAGACGGTTGCCGAGCAGGGCCTCAACAAGAGCAAGATCCACGTCCTGGCCGCCCTCACCCGGCTGCGCCAGATTTGCTGCCACCCCAAGCTCGTGGGCAACGACGCCGCCTCGGGCAAGACGGAGACCTTGTTCGAGCTGCTCGATTCGCTCGTGGCCGAGGGCCAGAAGGTGCTGCTGTTCAGCCAGTTTGTGCAGATGCTGCAATTGCTGGAAGAAGAATGCCGCCAGCACCAGATTCCCACCCACATCCTCACCGGCCAGACCAAGAACCGCCAGGAAGTCGTCAGCGCGTTCCAGAGCGATCCCAACTCCGCGGTCTTTCTGCTCAGCCTCCGCGCGGCGGGCACCGGCCTGAACCTGACCACGGCCAGCTACGTGGTGCTCTATGACCCGTGGTGGAACCCGGCGGTCGAGGCGCAGGCCATTGACCGCTCGCATCGCATCGGCCAGACCCGCACGGTCAACGCCTACCGGCTGATTTCGCCTGGTACCGTCGAGGAGAAGATCTGGGAGCTCCAGCAGAGCAAGGCCCAAACCATCGCCGACGTGCTCGGCGAAGAAGGCTTCGCCCGCAGCCTGTCCAAGACGGATCTGGAATACTTGTTCGCCGAAGACTGAAGCCCGCGGCGCGCGCTCCCCGTCTTCTACCGTTTGGAAGCAGCTCGGGATTTCCGCTTCCGAGCCATCAGCGCGGGGGGCCTCTCCGAGCATGTTTTGCCCACCCAATACTGCTGCCCGGTCTGCGCGCCGGACTGGCCCAGCCGCGGCCGGGTCCGCCGCCTGGCGCCGGCAGCAATGCAGGCAGCCTGCTGTTCGTCGGTCAGCAGCTCGTTGTAGGCCTTCGAGGCGGCCGCCAGGTGCGCCCGCCAGGCCAATTGCCTGGCGGTCTTGGGATCATACGGTTTCAACCAGCGTCGCCGCCACTGGTGGCCGGCCCGTACATACCAGACCCAGTCGCCGCAGCGGCCGCTCCGGACCGCCGTATCGAAGCATTCGCCGGCAGCGCCACACAGGGGGCAACGACTGCACCAACCGCCGGGCACCACGCCCGGCGCCAGCGCCCGCCTTCGGCGTCTGGCCTTTTGAGCTCTTAATGTGTTCATATTACAGTATTGAAGATCAGCGTCGCATTGTCCTGGCGGCAACTGTTCCACCAACCCAGGGGCCGGAACTTCGGCGACAGGACGAAGCCCGGTTCGCCTCGGCAGCCCACTCCAAGTGCCTAACCACCAGGCCGTTTCTTACCCTGCCAGGATACCGGGTGCTACCAAAGGCGCAACTCCCCGGAAAGTGATCCAGTGCCCCGGCCGTGCCCGCCTGGCCCGATCATGGCGTCAATACGGCGGCACCCTGCCGTAACCCCGGTGTGGTTCCCATGGGGAGCGCTCCCCATGGGAACCACACTGGGACCCGACCGGGGTCGCGCCGGGGTCCCCCCATCGAAACGCAAGGAAACCAGCGGTAGTCCTGGATAGCGTCTGGACAGGGGTGCCAGGAACGAGAATCGCCGGGGTTCTGGGACACCGCGCCTGGTGACAGGCAGGTCCTTCATGACGTCCGCCACACATGATAACCGAGTACGCCGGCCAGCAGCAGCAGGAGGATCCCGCTGGCGGCGACCAGGCTGGCCCGCTCCTGGGAGAGGGCCTGAAGTCTGCGCAGCCCGATCGCGGGGAATATGAAATAGAGCAGGGCCTTGATCACGTTGGCCCAGCCCCACACCGTGAGCACCAGCGGGATGCCCGCCCAGACGTTGTGGAACGCAACGATAATAGACCCGAAGATCAGGTTCAAGATGGCAAGGACGAAGACGCCCGCTTCGCCACGTTCCCGGAGCAGGACGAGAAAGCTCACCCACACGCGGGGCCTGGCCACATGGGAGAGGCCGATGATGGTGAGATTGACGATCGCGTAGATTTGGACCGCGCGTTCCATTGAAACCGCCTGTCAGGTCAGGACGTTGCAGTGACCATCAAGCTGCCTAAAGGCCCCTCTCCATTGATGAAAAGTCACTCCTCATCACGGCGGAACTTAATTCTCCCTCGTTCGGCTGTAAAGCCCTGCTTAGAGGGATTGGTTAATAAGATTGATTCTGGCCCCTTTACGGCGCCTGAGTGGCGGCACCCGTGATCGCTTACCAGCGCCGCACGCGATAGAAGCGTTGCGTGTTGCTCGCGGTGGGATCGCGCAGCACCAGATTCCCGCCGGTGCCTGCCGTCAGAGGCAGCGCCACCCAATCGCCCTCCCCCAAATCCTCCTTGTACTCCAAAGCGTAAACCCGCCCGCATTGCGACGCCACTTCGAGGCTGAAACCGGCTCCGGACACACTGGGATGCGAGACCGGAGCGCAAAGAAGCGGCGGGCCGTCGCCAACCTGTGCCAGGTTGTGATCCGCGCCGGCTGCGATCGCCACAACGTTGGTCAGTCCGATGGGAACATTGGTCTGGCCGAGATTATTATCCCCCCAGCCGACTACCGTCCCATTCGCTCGGAGCGCCAGACTGTGAGAAGTTCCAGCGGCCACTGCCACCACATTTGTCAATCCTGCCGGCACGGTCGCCTGGCCGTAATAATTATGTCCCCAGGCCCTTACTGTCCCGTCCGCCAGGAGCGCCAGAGCATGCGCCCCACCCGCTGCAATGCCCACCACATTGCTTAAGCCCATGAGCGGCCCAGGGGGATTGTTTCCCCAGTTGGTCACTGTTCCGTCCGCCTTGAGGGCCAGGTCGTAGCCGTTTCCCGCGACGATTGCGACCACATTGCTCAGCCCTGCGGGCAGGTTCGTTTCGCCGCGATAGCCCCCCCAGGCGGCCACCGTGCCGTCGGACTTAAGCGCCAGGCTGTGCGGAGAACGACCGGCGGAGATGGCAACGACGTTACTAAGCCCGGCGGGGACGTTCGTTTCACCAAAGCCCTGGCCTCCCCAGGCCGTGACGGTGCCGTCTGGTCTCAATGCAAGTCCGTGGATGTTCAGCGCGATGGCGATGGCGTTGGTCAAATCCGAAGGCACGGACGTTTGACCCACGGTGTTCAAGCCCCAGCCAGGCAACGTGCCATCTGCTTTCAGCAGCAGATTGCAGTAAAGCCCGGCCGCCATTCCCAAAACATTGGTTGCTCCGGTCGCGACCGAAGTCGCGCCAGAGCCATACGCACCCCAGGCGGTGACTTGGCCAAGCTCCAGCGGCGCGTTGGAACTGACCATGAAGCCCACGCTGTTGGTCACTGTCACACTGTAGTTGCCCAGGCTGCTCACCTGCGCGTTCGTGACTATGTAGGCGGATGCGGTTGCTCCCGGGATATTCGTCCCGTTGAACGCCCATTGGTAACTGAGCGGAGGGGTGCCGCCCGCGCTGACGGTGAATGTGGTGTCAAGTCCCGCGACCTGCGACTGACCTATTGGCTGCGCGGTGATGATCGGGGCGGTTGCGCCTGCCGTGTAGCTGACTTCATCCAAATAACCGCGATAAGAGTCTCCCGGCGGAGTGCTTACGGATTGCACCCAACTTAGTGTTTGGCTGCCCGGCCCAAGGTAGAAAGTCTGCTGCTGCCACGATGGATAAACGATGATGTACGCCAGGTTGGTGGTCCCCACGCGAAAGGAAAGCTGGTTGTTGTATGACGGATTACGCCACCAGAATGTCAACGTCCCCGGCCCCGTCACCGTGGTCAGCAAGGTGGACGTCGAACTGCCAAACACACTTCCGCTCTGCGCGGCGTCGACCCCGTCATGAGTCGTGTGCGTTTGAGGAGTCCATCCAGCGGTCGTCCATGTAAGATTCATCGCGTCGAGCGCCTCCTCCAGCGTCAGGGCGCGCGCGGTTGGCGCCGCGATGACCAGGGCGGCAAGAAGTGCCAGCCAATCGAAGCGGTGTGAAAGTCTCGGGAGAACGCAGGGAAGAGAAAGTTGGCTTCTGGCATTGCGCATATTGCTGCCAGTATGCGGGGGGGGGGGGGCGAGATGTCAAACCTAATTGTAAAATTCCGCAACGAGTTGCGCGTCCTGCCTGGACCCCTCGTCGAACTGTGAGCACCGTCCGGGCAGGCACAGCTCAGCGTTGGCTTGCCCAATTTCCAGGAATCAAGGCACCACGTTGTCCTCGCTCGCCTTGCCCTGGCGCCGCGTCTGCAGATCGGTCTCACTTGTGACTCTTGTTCGGGAAGGGCCATCAAGGGGTTTGGTTCATGAGGTTGATTCTGCTGAAAAGCCCCTTCTATTTCACCGGAATCCGTCTCAATAACTGACCCTTTGCGCCTCGAGGGCACCATCGAGTGTGTCGCAAGCTCAGGCGGGGCAGCGGGGAGGGACTTTCCCTGTCGGAA
This sequence comes from Candidatus Paceibacterota bacterium, assembly GCA_035452965.1. Lineage (NCBI taxonomy): Bacteria > Bacillati > Minisyncoccota > Minisyncoccota bacterium. The sequence continues at coordinate 305,791 of DAOTCE010000001.1, forward strand.
GCTAAACCTATGGAGGAGCTGAGGCGCCCGTTTCGGGCGAGGCTTCCGCTCCGCGTGATTTCCTTGCCATCCATGCGGCGAGCCCGGCCATTCCCGCCCCCACCACCGTAGCAAGCAAAATTCCTCCCACCACTCCGAAGGCGATGTTTAGCGGTTTGTTGGGCCGCACGGGCCTCAAACCCGGAACACCCTTGTCCACGATCTCCAGCGGGCTGAGCGACCGGTATTCGCGATAGCTCCATGCGATTGCATTTGCCAGCGCTGCCGCTTCGTCGCGGTCCTCACTGAAAACACGGATTTCGATGAGGGGGGTGCTTCGCACCGGGCGCAGGTCTATCCTCGGCTTGAGAAGGGCCAGGGTCTCGGAGTTGTCCAGAGAGGCGCCCCTGGCGTACTTCCGTCCCCAAGTCCTGTTCAAATCGAGTACCGCAATCACCTTATTCAAGACCGGCTCGGATCGAACGATCTCAAACTCGGCTTGGCCCGCCCGGTCATTCACAGTCCAGCCTGGCTTGATGCGGACGGTGCTCGAGTAAAGCTCCGGCAACAAGAAGGTAGTCAGCGTGCTCGTGGCGACAATGAGCATAAAAACGACGGCAAACACCGCGAAGAAGACTGACCGCGGCGCAGACCTCAGACGTAACAACGAGCAGATTCTGTCTAACACAGTATTCCTTTCTTTGAAGGCTGAGATGTGTTCCAGCACTGACGTTTTCACCAAGTCCGGCAGAACCCGCAACCAGAGCCAGGCCAACCCCAACTCGCGTGCTGTGCGCCAGGAGTCGCGACACTGGTCGTGAAAGAGCTGAGCCATAGGCTGACCGTACTCGCGGCGGTAAGCCTTCGGGTAAGCGGCCAGCAAACGCTGAAACAGCTTTGCGGAGAATGCTATGGCTTTGCTGTCCGTCTCTGTGGGGATGCGCCTCATGCGAGCTCTCCCGCCCGCGCTGCCCGGATGGGCTTGCCCAGGAGTCGTTTGCGGCGCGCAACTTCAGCCAGCTCCGCGTACCGACGCGCCTCAGCCTTGACCGCCCGCTGACCGACCGCCGTCAGGCGGTAGTAGCGGCGGCGTTCATCGTCCATCTCCGGGTCGGGACGTTGATCAGATTCCTCGATCATGTGGGCCTCCAGCAGGCGCCTGATGGTGCCATACAAAGTGCCGGGACCCATCTTCATTCGGCCTTCCGTGCTTTCAGCCACTTCCTGCATGATGGCGTAACCGTGGAGTTCGCCACCCGTCAGCGCCAGCAGCACGTGAAACACCGCCGGTGTCAGCGGCGGCGCGTCCGGGATTTCAGGTTCGGCTCTTGCCACAACACAATACTACAGTCACAGATATATCCATCACAGATATATATGCCCACTCTCCGCCGTTCTGTCAACAGGCATTCTTGAGGGCGTGTCTGGCAGACTTTGGACTTTGGGCTTTCGGCCGTGGAGAGTAGGTTTGGACGCGGTGATCGTTGAACTCATTAACACGGGCAGCGAGTTGATGCTGGGGCGGGTGCTCAACACCCACCAGCAGTGGCTCTGCCGCCATTTGGCGGACTTGGGCTACGTCGTCGCCCGCCAGGTTGCCGTGGCCGACACGGGCAACGACATCACCCAGGCCATTCGCGAGGCATTGGGCCGCGCGGACCTCATCATTGCGACCGGCGGCCTGGGCCCGACCTCGGACGACCTGACGCGGGACCTGGTTGCGGGGATGCTGGGGGTGGAGCTGCGCGAGGACCCGGCGGTGGTCGCACACATTCGGCAGTTCTTCGAAAGCCGGCGCCGGCCCATGCCGGAGCGAACGCGGGTGCAGGCCCAGGTTCCCCAGGGCGCAACGGTCCTGCCCAACCCGCATGGCACCGCGCCAGGCCTGGCCATGGAAGTCCGGCCCAATCCATTCCGCGCCGGCGGCCAGCCGAGCTGGTTGATCATGCTGCCGGGTCCGCCGCGCGAGTTGCGGCCCATGTTCACTGACTCGGTCGTGCCGCTCCTGCGGCGAGTGGCGCCGCCGGTGAGCAGGTTGGTCTGCCGCACGCTCAGAACGGCCGGCATAGGCGAATCTGTGGTCCAGGAGGAAATCGGCGGCCCGCTGCAACCTCTGGTCGGCGCCGGGCTCGACGTGGGCTACTGCTCCCGGCCGGGGCAGGTGGATGTGCGCGTTGCCGCGCGCGGAGACGATGCCGGGCAGCGTGTGGGAGAAGCAGAGGCCATCATCCGGGGACTGCTTGGCCGTTACATCTACGGCGTTGGAGACGAGGAGCTGGAAACGGTTGTTGTCCGGCTTATGACCGGGCGGCAGCAAACACTTGCGCTGGCCGAGTCCTGCACCGGCGGAGGGATCGCGCACCGGCTCACGAATGTCCCCGGCGCCTCGGCGGTGCTGCTGGCGGGACTGGTTACCTACAGCAACGCCGCCAAGCAGAAGTTCCTGGGCGTCCGCGCCGACACGCTGGCCCGGCACGGCGCGGTCAGCAAACCGGTGGCGCGACAGATGGCCGAAGGCGCGCGCCGGCAAACGAAGGCGGATTATGCGCTTTCCGTGACCGGCATCGCCGGTCCCGGCGGCGGCACGACCAGGAAGCCGGTGGGCACTGTGTTCATCGGGTTGGCCGGCCCGTCCGGCACGGTGGTCGAGCGCAACTTCAACCCTTACGACCGTGAGACGTTCAAGCAGGTCACGGCCCAGCAGGCGCTTGAGTTGCTGCGGCGGACAATCGCGCTGCCGAGCGCGGGACCTGGTTGACCCACATTAGCGCAGCAGGAACTGCCGGTGCTGCTTGAACACGCCGCGCAGGGCCGCGGACATGGCGTCCTGGATGCCCTGCAGCTCGTGGTAAACGGCGGCGCGCTGCGGGTCCGGCTGCGCCGTCTCGCTGGTGTTCACCGCAACAAACTGGTCGGTGAGGTCGCTGATGGAGACCTTCTCGCCCTGCTGCAAGCGCCAGCACCAAAGCGCCTGCAACGCCGCGCCGTAGGCCGCGCCTTCGGTGACTTTGAGCGTGACCACTTCCGTGTCGAAGACATCGGCCATGATCTGCCGCCAGGCTTTGGACTTGGCCCCGCCGCCAGTGGCCCGGATTTGGGCCGGCTTCACCCCCAATTCCGCCAGCCGGCGCAGGCCGTAGTTCATGCCCAGCGTCACGCCCTCCATCGCGGCGCGGGCGAAGTGGCCCGCCTCGAAGGTCTTCTGGTTCACGCCGAACCAGACGCCGGTGCCTTCGGGCATGTTGGGTGTGCGCTCACCCTCGAAATAGGGCAGCAGCAACAGGCCGCGAGAGCCCGCCGGCACGCGCGCCGCCTCGGCGGCGAACTTCTCGTGCGACCAGCCGAAATCCTCGCGCACCATCTCCGTGGCGACCGTGACGTTCATGGTGCAGAGCAACGGCAGCCAGCGGTTGGTCGAATCGCAGAACGCGGCAATCTCGCCCTGGGGATCCACCACCGGCTTCTCCGCGCAGGCGTAGATCGTGCCGCTGGTGCCGAAGCTGGCGGTGATGACCCCCGGGCGCGTGTTGCCGGTGCCGATGGCGCCCATCATGTTGTCGCCGCCGCCGGCGCTTACCAGCACGCCGGGGTTGAGGTCGAGCATTCTGGCGGTGGAGGCTTGCAGCGTGCCGGCGAGCTGGTCGCTGCGTTGCAAGGGGGGCAGCTTGCCGGCGAGGTCCGGATCAATTGCCTCCAGGACCGCGCTGGACCACTTGCGCTTGCGGACGTCGAGCAAAGCGGTTCCGCTGGCGTCGCCGTACTCCATCGTCTTTTGCCCGGTGAGCCAGAAATTGAGGTAGTCGTGAGGCAACAACACCGTGGCCAGGCGCTGATAGTTCTTCGGCTCGTGCTGCTTGAGCCAGAGAATTTTGGAGGCGGTGAAGCCGGGCAGAACGGCGTTGCCGAGCGCGCGGATGGTCTGCTTGAGGCCGCCGAGCTTGTCGGTGATCTCAGCACACTCGGCGGCGGTGGAGGTGTCGCACCAGAGTTTGGCGGGGCGGATGACCTCGCCGTCCTTGTCCAGCGGCACAAAGCCGTGTTGCTGGCCGCTGACGCCGATGGCTTTCACTTCAGTCGGGGTGGCCTTGGCCTGGCGCAGCGCGCGGCGCATGGCGGTGGCGGTGGCGTCGCGCCAGGTGTGCGGGTGCTGCTCCTTGGCGCCGGGCGGCAGGTTGGGAATCAGGTCGTATTGCTGCGCCGCCGAGGCGAGGACTTTTCCGTCGCGGGCGTCCACGACGAGCGCCTTGGTGGACTGCGTGCCGCTGTCAATGCCAAGCAGAAGTGATCTCATGGTTGTCTTTCGTTCAGGGGGTCACAGGGACGCCCAGCCAGCCGGCAATGGCCAGCCAGGAACTGGTGGTGGCGGTGTGGAGCCCCCGCTGGACCAGGGGGATTTGCAGCGCCAGGATCAGGATAAAAATGCCGTAACGCGCAATCTGCTGGTAGGTTTCGTGGCTCATGCCGACCAGGCTGCGCACCACCTGCGAGCCGTCCAGCGGCGGGATGGGCAGCAGGTTGAAGAAGCACAGCAACAGGCTCAGGTGGGCCATGTCGCGGCATACATCCATGAGGCTGTGGGAATGAACTTCGTGACCCAGGCGCGCCAACCCCATGATCGCGATGGCCAGCAGCAGGTTCATCCACGGCCCGGCCAGCGTCACCATGATGTCGTCCGAGCGCGGGTTGCGCAGGTTGTCGGAGTCAACCGGAACCGGCTTGGCCCAGCCGATCAGGAAGCCGGTCGGGGCTATCAGGACCATCAACAACGGCAGGATGACTGTCCCGATCGGGTCAATGTGAACCAGCGGATTGAGCGAGACCCGGCCCTGAGAATGCGCGGTGTTGTCGCCCAGTCTCCAAGCCATCCAGGCATGGCCGAACTCGTGGAAAGTCAGGAGCAGGAGCAGTCCCAGGTAGAGGATCAGGCCGCTGATGAGCTGTCTCGGGTCCATTCTCCCGCAAGTTAACAGATGACCCGGAGAGCGAATAGAGAAATTGAGGGCGGGTTGGCGTGATTCCCCTTCGACCGGCGGGAACCGCCCGCCCGGCCGAACAAAGCGCGGTGCTGAAAACGCGTTCGACAGGCATGGCGTCGGCAAGCATCATCCGGACGTGCGCATCTCGATCGTCACCCCGAGTTACCGCCGCTCGGACTGGCTGAAGCTCTGCATCGCCTCGGTCGCCGACCAGGCGGGCGAGGTGGAGCACATCGTTCAGGACGCCGGCTCGGACGACGGGACACTGGCTTGGCTGCCCGGCGACAAGCGGGTCAAGGCGTTCGTGGAGAAGGACCAGGGCATGTACGACGGCATCAACCGCGGGCTGCGCCGGGCGGGGGGAGAGATTCTGGCTTACTTGAACTGCGACGAGCAGTACTTGCCGGGGGCGCTGGGGGCGGTGTCGAGTTACTTCGAGCAACACCCGCATGTGGACGTGCTATTCGGGGACGTGGTGATGGTGGGGCCCGAGGGGCAATACCTGTACCATCGCAAGATGCAGACGCCGTTGAAGTATCACACGTGGACGTGCCATCTCTCGACGTTGAGCTGCGCGATGTTCTTCCGGCGGCGGGTGGTGTTTGAGTGGGGGGAACTGTTCGATCCGCGGCTGCGGGACGTGGGGGACGGGGAGTGGATGGTGCGGTTGCTGCGGCGGGGGGCGCGGATGGCGGCGCTGGGGCAGTTCACCTCGACCTTCACCCACACCGGCGTGAACATGAGCAAAGGCGAGAACGCCCGGCGGGAGAACCGGGAGCTGTGTCAGAGCGCGCCCGCTTGGGCGCGGTGGATCCGGCCGCTGTTCATTGCGCAGCACCGGCTGCGGCGATTGCTGGGGGGCATGTACTGCCGGCAACCGTTCGCCTACGAGATTTACACCTCGGCCAGTTTGGAGCGGCGGAAGCGATTTGAGGTCCAGCGGCCCAGCTCGCGGGCGCCGAGATAAGGGCGGCGGCACGGGACCGCGCGGCCCGGAGTTCGCGTTAGTGGACGCCGATGCGGTAGAAGTATGGCCCGGCGTTGGTGGCGCGAATGTCTTTCCAGGTCGTGGTGGCGCCCGGATGACCCGGGAAGTTGGTGGTCCTGAGGAAGAAAGCCGGCTCAGTGTTGAGGTTGGTGCTGCACTCGACGTAGTACTTCCTGGCGAAAACACTGCTCCAGCGGAGAGTGATGCCGGAGGCGTCGCCCGTGGGGACGGCGAGTTTAAGCAGCGAGAGAGGATCGTTAGGGAGCGTGCCGCACCGCCATTCATGCCAGTTGTTCATGCCGTCGTCATCGCCGTCAGCGTTGTCGCCCGAGCCGTCGGTGGGGAAGCCATAGGACTGGGCCCAGACGTAAGAAAGGAGGGAGGCGGGGTTCTGCAGTTCGCAGGCGCCGACATCCACGGTGAAGCCAGAGATGCGCGGGGCGCCGTGGAAATCGAGGTGGCTGGTCATGTAGCCGTTATCGCCGGCGTTGATGCAAGGGGAGTTGGTTTGCAGGCGGAAGTCACCGGCCGACGGGTCGAGAAACTGGGGTGGGTTCGTGAAATGACCTGACCCTGCGGTGGGGATGGGAGTGGTGCAGCAGTGCGCGAGCCCCATAAAGGTGAGGGGCTCCGTATAATTGGGAGCATTGGGCGCGGTATTGTAATAAACGATGCAGTTGTAGAGCGCGCTCCGTGAAGTGCCGCCCGCGCTGCCGCTGGCGGAATTGCCGCTCACTGTGCAGTTGATGAGTGAGCCGCCGGCGCTGCCGCCGCCTTGGACCGCCCAATTGCCCGTTAGCAGGCAGTTCCTGAGCAACGCTCCTGAGGCGCCGCCCCCGCCGTCAATAGTGCCGCCGAAACTGGTGTTGCCGATAAGGAGGCAATTGTCCACGGTGCCCTTGACTACCCCACCCCCGGCCATCGCCGCGGCGTTGCCGGAGACGATGCAGTTGGAGATACTGGCGGTGGCTGACTGGCAATAGGCGCCGCCGCCGCCGGCCCAAAAAACGGTGCCATTGGTGGTCCCGCCGCCAGTCAGGGTGAACCCGGAGAGTGTCGCGCCGGAGCCGACAAATGCGCAACGCACCGCGCCGGGCCCGTTGGTGACGCCAGGCACCTGATAGCCCTGAATCGTCGTGACGGCGGGGCCGTTGACGCTGCGCACGGTGACGGCGTTGGTGATGGCCACCCGGCTCGGGCCGTAGACGTCATAAGCCCCGGTGGTGTAAACGCCGTTCGTGACGAGAATGGTGTCGCCGGCCGCGGCGGCGCCGATAGCGTCCTGGATCGTCCGCGCCGCCTTTGACCAACTGTCGTAAGGCGGGGAGGGATCGTCGCCGTTCACGTTCACGTAGAGGGTCGCCCCCGGAGAGTTGAAGATCAGGAGGGCAGCAGTGAGACATGCGATCAGGTGTTTGCGAGGGCTCACAGTTGTTTCGTTTGGTCAAGCACATCAGTTTCGGACTGACCGCCGGGGAGAGCAGGGCCGATGCGGCAACTGTTCCGGTTCGCCGGAACATCCGGCGCTCTCCCGGGGCCGCAGGAAAGCAAATCGCCCGGCGTATGTCAAACAAATGATTCGCGGCGACGGTTGATCCGCGCCATGTCGTCAGACCCAAATCCCGGTTGGAATCCCGCTTGGTCCCGCAGCCAGGACAGCGCCGACTGGCATTGGCGGCTGCGCGGGCGGGAGATGGGCGGACCAGGGCGTTCGCGCTTGCGGGGAGCTTCGGGGGCTGCCTATAAAGAGCGCACTTGTGAGAGCGAAAAGTCTTTGGTGGGGCGTTTGGCTGGTGTGCGCAGTGGCGGGAGCGGCGGCTGCGCCTGAGCGCGGGCGGTTCGAGTCGCTGGGCATTCCCGTGCGCGTGGGCGGTTTGATGGGCTGCATCGTCGGTCCGAATGGGAAAGGGGGCGACGCGCTCTACTTCAACTTCAACCAGGACGGCGCGCCGCTGTTCCTCGTGCAGGTGGACCCTGATACCGGCGAGGCGCGGCAATTCAACGCGCCTCAGGGGCCCGGAGCGTGGGCGCTGATTGCGGGGCCGGATGAAAAGATCTACCTCGGCACGTGGGACGGCGGGCTGATCCTGCGGTTTGACCCTCGGCAGCCGGAGAAAGGGATCGAGGTGGTGGGCAGACCCGCAGCGAGCGAAAGTTACCTTTGGCAATATGACGTGGGCAAGGACGGCAAGCTCTACGCCTGCACGTATCCGCAGGCGAAGCTGGTGAGCTTTGACCCGGCGACGGGCAAAATGGAAGACCTGGGGCGGATGCACCCGACGGAGATGTACGCGCGGAGCCTGGCGGTGGGGCCGAACGGCAAGGTGTACGTGGGCATCGGGACAGAAATGGGCGACTTGGTGGTGTATGATCCAGCGACGAAACAGCACCGGAGCATCATGCCGGAGAAGTTTCGGAACACCGCGCCGGGAAACTTCGTCGGCGTGACACGCCGGAGCGACGGGCAGATCTACGTGGCGTGTCACGCGGGGCTGCTGCGCGTGGACGATGAGTCGGTGACGCGGGTCGAATCGGCGCCCGAGTTGCCGCCGCTCAAACTGCGCGACGGGCGGGAGGTAACCGCGTTTGGCCGCGGCTCGTTCTCCCTGCGGGACCCGAAGAAGGGAAAGGTGGCCGAGCGCACCTTCAAGTACAGCGGGGCGGGAGACATGATCTTCGTGGTGGGGACGGGTCCCGGCGGCACGATCTACGGCAGCACGGCGCTGCCCCTGGAGGTCTTCCGCTTTGACCCCCGGGTCGGCAGGAGCGAGCACCTCGGCGGGATGCCAGGGGGCGAGGTCTATTCCATTCTCGATCACGCCAACCAAGTTTACCTCTGCTACTATGGCGGCGCGGTGATGAACCTGTATGATCCGGCCAAGCCGCTCTGGAAGTTCGGCACCGGCGCGGACTGCAATCCGATCAGCTTCGGGGGCGTCGGAGACGGGCACCTGCGACCACGGGCGATGATCCGCGGCCCGGGCGGGCTCATTTACATCGGCAGCGAGCCGCCCTATGGACAACTGGGCGGCGCGATGGCGGTGTGGGACCCGCAACAGAACAAGACCATTGAGAACTACCGGAACCTGGTCACCAACCAGAGCATTGTGTCGCTGGCATGGGAACCGAAGAGCGGGCTGATCTTCGGCGGCAGCGGCAACTGGGGCGGCGGGGGCACGCGGCCGACGGAGAAGGAGGCCAGGTTTTTCGCATTCGACCCGCAGCAGAAGCGCAAGGTGTTCGAGGCGGCGCTGGCGCCCGGCGCCGGGAGTTACCCCGCGACAGCGGCCGCCGATGGCAAGGTGTACACCACGGTGGGCGACCGTCTTTTCACCTTTGACCCGCAGACGATGCAGCTGGTGCGAACGAACAGCCTTCCAGGGCCGCAACAGCAAATCTCGCTGGGCCGGCACCGGAATGGGCTGCTGGTGGGGCTCACCGGGCGGGCGGTGTATGTGTTCGACGCCATGAAAGGAGAGGTGGTTCATTCCGCCGCCGCGCCGGCGCAGATCCTGTGCGGGTACGCCTTGACCGACGAGGCCGTTTATTTCGGCTCAGGGCCGAGGCTCTGGCGCTACTGGCTGCCGCGGCTGGAAGGGAGCAAGTGATGGGAGGCTGGAATGCGGTGTCCGGCTATCCGCAGTTCCGGATGCGACCAGGCTTCCTTCTCCTTGCGCTGGTCTTTGGGGCGCTCACGTGCCGCGCAGGCTCGGCGGCGAATGCTGCGCCGGAGGGCTGGCAAACATTGGCGCCGCGGGAGGAGCTGCGGCCGCAGTTCAGCTACAGACCCGGGGGCGGGCCGTCGGGCCAGGGGAGCTTCGTCATCGCCACCGGCAGACTGGAAGGGCTGGACGGGCATTGGAGCAAGACGTTCCCGGTGAAAGGCGGGCGGTGTTACCAGTTTCACGCGTTGCGGCGGGCCACACGGGTAGCCGCACCTCAGCGTTCCGTGTTGGCGCGCATTCTATGGCGCGACGACCACGACCAACCTGCAGTCCGCGACGAGCCGGGCGCCCGTAGCTACGCCCCCGGCGTGCCGCCGGTCTCGGAGCCGGAATACCCCGCTGACGGCCGGACCGACGCCGCGGGCTGGACCGCTGTCGAGGGCATTTACCGCGCGCCTGCCAAAGCCACGCACGCCGTTGTGGAACTCTACTTGCGCTGGGCGCCGCGCGCGCGGGCCGAGTGGAGCGATATTGTGTTTGCCGAGACGGAGCCGCCCGCGCCGCGCAAAGTGCGGCTGGCGACCGTGCATTACGTGCCGAAGGGCGGGAAGACGGCGATGGACAGTTGCCGCCAGTTTGCGCCGCTGGTCGAGCAGGCCGCGCGACAGAAGGCGGACCTGGTGGTGCTGCCGGAGACGATCACCGCGACCGGCAACGGCCTTTCCTACCGCGAGGCCGCCGAACCGGTGCCCGGGCCGGTGACGGATTACTTCGGCGATCTGGCGCGCCAGCGTGGGCTGCACCTGGTGGCGGGACTCGTGGAGCGCGACAAACACCTGATCTACAACGTCGCCGTGCTCATAGGCCCGGACGGCAGGCTGATCGGCAAATACCGCAAAGTGGCTCTGCCGCGCACCGAGATCGAGGCGGGCATCGCGCCCGGCCACGAGTACCCGGTGTTCGACACCCGCCTCGGCAAGATCGGCATGATGATCTGCTACGATGGCTTCTTCCCTGAAGTCGCCCGGCGGCTTAGCCTGCGCGGGGCGGAGGTGATTGCTTTCCCGGTTGCCGGATGCAATCCCCTGCTCGTGGCCGCGCGAGCGTGCGAGAACCACGTCTTTCTGATCAGCAGCACTTACACGGACGTGCCGGCCCATTGGACGATCTCCGCCATTTATGATCGCGAAGGCCAGGTGCTGGCGCAGGCGAAGGACTGGGGCTCCGTCGCTGTGGCGGAAGTGGACCTGGCGCAACGGCTCTATTGGTCGAGCCTGGGCGACTTCAAGGCGGAGATCCCCCGCCACCGGCCCGTATGGCCGGGTGAGACGGAGTAACGAGGTCTCTGCCGCAACGGCAGAGGTAGCGTTCGCTAACAACGGCAGCCCTGTATTCCTGGACCGAGCAGCCACCCTGGTGCAATCAGGCGCAGTGTCCATTTTTTGGACAGTGGTGGCCCCCGAGCGCAGTCCCGCAGCCCGAAGTGCTGGTGTGGCAACGCTGTGACACGCATGATACCCCTGTGTGTATCCCATGGGGATCGCTCCCCATGGGATACACACCGTAGTCTCGCCGGATTGGCGCCGTCCCATCGCCGTGGCTGGCATGGGCGCCGGGTGCCTGCGGGTTGGGGGGAGGAGCGGAGCCAGTAGTTGGGGCGGCAGTTCGGTGGGCGTCGCCGGATAGATCCGACTTGCGGCGCATACCTTGAGCCCACCTGGCCGGTGAGATGATTCCAACCGAAACTGGCTGGCTTGGATTCGGCGCTGTGGCTGGGCAATACGCTAGTTGATTCGCGAAATTTAGCGCTGAGCCAGGCGCGGTCCGGCGTAACGCTTCTGCAGTTCCGTGGCCGTTTGGCCCAGTCGTGCTGCCAGGGCTTTGGGCTGCAGCACCGTTGCATGGCGGCCCCAACCCAGCACCCACCGCTCCATCTCCTCGATGTTGTTGAGGCGCAGGCGCAGGCGGGAACAGCCGCCAGGCAGCTCGGTGAGTTCCTGCGTGGGGTGCCATCTTCGCCCCCGGATCAAATCCGTCGCCCACGCGTCGAACTCAATCATGACCTCGTAATCGGCGCCTCCCTTGAACACGGTGAAGCTCCCGCGCAGGTATTCATTCGGATCAAACCTGGCTGGCATTGTAAACCGCTCGCCCGTCAACTCGGGCTGCTGCAGGCGCACCAGCGCGAACGTCCGCATGTCCTGCCGCTTGACGTCGAAGGCAAACAGATACCAATGGTTCTCGATGCAGGCCAGGTGATACGGATGCACCAGCCGCCGTCGTGCCTTGGCGACCCCCACGTTCCGGTAAAGGAACTTCAAGCCCCGCCGCGTCCGCAAGGCCCGCGTCACAATTTGAAACGTTTCCAGGTCCGAATCCTCGGGCGCAAACGGCCGGAACGACAGCACCTCATCCAGGTTGCGCATGGTAAACCGCACGCTCTGGTCCAGTTGGCCGGTGAGCTTGCGAAACGCCGTTTCCAACGGCTGCTGAAAGGGGGTGCCGCTGTACTGGGCGATCGCCTTGTGAGCCACCAGCAAGGCAAACATCTCCGCCTCCGTCACCGCCGCCCCCGGGAAGTGGTCCACGGGCCGGGTGTAATAGTAGCCGTTCCGGTGAGCATCGTACTCGATCGGCAGATCCAGCCGATACTTCATGAAATCCACGTCTCGCTTCACCGTGCGAGTGCAGAGCTCAAACTCGCGGCCCAGCTTCGAGCAGTTGGGGTATTCCTGATTCTGGAGAAGCTGATGCAGGCGCAACATGCGTTCCATTGGGGCCCGGTGACTGATCTGGGACTGAACTCTCGGCATAGTTCCTTTCTGGCGAATCCTGGGCAAGTTGTGCCACGGCGGCCAGCGAATGTCAAAGCCCGCAAGGCAGCCTTGCGCAGATGTTCGGAGAGTTGTTCCCGCGCGCGCAACCACGTTCGCTTGCCGGCTACGGCAGCATCAGGACGCGGTAGAAACGCTGCGGGGCAGAGCCGGGGACGTCGGTGGCGGTGGCGAGTGAGTCGGCGGCGGTGATGTCGGGCGCCAGGTCGTTCCAGGCGGCGGCCAACGTCGGCTTATACTGGACGCGGTAGGTGCGGCCGGGCAGCGCGCTCCAGGCAAGGTGGACAACGCCATTCAAGCATTGCGGCGGTTCCAGGACCGGCGCCGGGGCGTAGAACAGCGAGAAATCACCGGGCGACACGGCGAAGAAGATATTACCGTCAGCCTGGACTTTGATGCGGGCGGCCGAGGCGGTGAGCGGAGGCAGAGCCACCGTGCAGGCGCCGGCGTTGGGGACATTGCTGGCAAGTGCGATCGGAAAGGTCAGGCCGCCGTTGGTCGAGAGCAGGATGCTGACCGTGGCCGTCTGGATAGAGGCGTTGGTGGTGTTGGCGACATCCCAGGTGACAGTCTGCGTCCCGGACCATGTCGCCGCCGCGGCTGGAGCGGTCACCACAAACGGGCCGGCATCGGCGGCGACGGTCACCTGCGTATCGGCGGCAGCCACGCCGCTGCCGTCCGGCCGATTATCCCGCGCGGTGACGCGGAAATTGAGCGTGCGGCTGGTCGTGGGCAGCATTTCACCGGGCGTGCTCGCGCAGCGGAGAATATCGGACCACTGGGGGAAGGTGCGCGCCGGGTCCGTGGTCGGATCGAACGAACGGAACAGCGGGCTGAAACCATTGTCCGGTGCCTGCAACGTGACGGCGGGACCGAGGTCGCGTTCCTCCCAGCAATAGGCCAGCGGATCGCCGTCGGGGTCGCTGCCTGTGGCCGTGAGGGTGAAAGGCGTGCCCAGCGGGATGGTGTAACCGGGTCCGGCATCCACCGTTGGAGCGTTATTGCCGGTTGCCCCAGGGGAAACCGTGCCGCTGCCCGCGCCAACAGCCGTGTAGGCCAGGATCTGTTCCAGGCTGGCCGAGTGAAAGTAAGGAGAGCTGTGCGCTTGCAGATTATCGGAGCCGCAAATGCCGGCGTAGGACATGATTGTGGAGCCGCTGCCGGGTTCATAAGCGGTGGCGGCGTTGCGCTCGCCGTAGCCACAATAGCCGATGCTGCTGTTGAAGGTGTGCGACGCCCCGAATTGGTGGCCTATCTCGTGGGCCACGTAGTCAATGTAGAAGCTGTCCCCGACCGGCGGATACGTTCCGGTCTCTCCGCGGGCCTTGCGCCCGGTAACGCCGACCACTCCCATGCTGGCCAGCCCGCTGCCGCCGGTGCTGAAGACGTGCCCGATGTCATAGTTGGCATCGCCAATGACCGCATCCAGATTCGCCTGGTTCTGCAACAGCAGCGCGTAGGGATCGCTGTCGCTGTAAGGTTGTTTGGCGGGGTTCGTATAGACGATCCGATCGTTCTTGGCCACCAGCACCAGCCTGATGCCCGCCTCCGTTTCATACACGCCCGTCACGCGGTTAATGGCCGTGACGATGGCCGCCAGGCCGGCGGAGACCGTGCCGCCGAAGAACTGGGTGTATTCCGCGGTAGCCGCGCACGCCAGCCGGTAAGTGCGGAGCGTGCCGCCGGAAAGCAACAGGTTGGCCGATGAGCCGGAGGTCGCCGCCGCCGCCACATTGCCGGCGCCGAGACATTGGAAATTCCGGGCGGCCGCGCGATAATCACGGCGGTAGTAAGCGGCGTGAAGATTGGTGTTTCCGCGGAGCTGCGGCTCGATATACACCGCGCCTTGCGGGGAAAGGACCTGGGCATGGAAGCCGGCGGGGGTGATATCGAATCGGACCAGGGCGCTCGGATCATCCAGGCCCTGCCCGAGATAGGTCCTGATTTCCGGGAACCGGGCGGCCAGGTCGGGTTCCATGACCGGGGACTCGACAAAGCGGAATCGCGCCTGTGTACCATCCGGCATGGGCAGGTCAATGACCGCGTCCGAAGCCGCCAGGGACTGCGCGGCTTCCTGGGGGGCGCTGTTGAGTAACGGGCGGAGCTGTGAATGCTGGAGGTTGACCGCGCGGAACACGTCCGGCTGGACCCAGGCTTCGGAGGCTGCGGACTTCTGCGGGGTTGGCTCGGTGTCCTGCCACAGAGCGCCTTGCGGGGCGGCTTGGGCGCGCGCGAGGCAGACAAACGGCAGTGCCCAGACAATGAGGATCAGCAGAGTCGGAAGGCTTAAGCGATGCTCGTAATTTCTGTTCAATCCAAATCCGGCGCAGGCCGTCTCTGGACCAACAGGGGGGTGGCACGGTGTCCGGGGCGCGCTACCAAACCCAACAGAGCGACGTTTTTGTTCACCCCGATAATGTCCTGGAAGCCCCGCCAAACTCAAAAAGAACGAATACGGACCAGGGTTCCCGCGGCAGCACGGAGGGCCGACCGGGGATTCCCCGGGGCAACGCGGTTTATGGGGAGCAACCCGCGCCCATCTTTCGTCTAAGAAAGAGAGCCGCCCGGTGTCTTACTGGGTAAGACAATATGTCCTCTTGCCAACAGAGCGCCCGGACGGTTGTATGAACTGAGCCAAAGCGAGAGCATTCGCCAAGCATGGCGCTAATGTCACCAGACCAAGCCAGCGCTGAGCCGCCCGGGTCGGGAACGATCACGGAGCTGTTTGGGGCTCTCGAATCGCCTCTGCTGAGCTATGCGCTGCGCCTGGCTGGAGACGCCGGTGTGGCCGAGGACATCGTCCAGGAAGCATTCATGCGATTGCATGCACAGTTTGACGAGGTGCGCGAGCCGCGGCGGTGGCTCTATCGCACTGTGCATAACCTGGCCCTGAACCACCGGCGCCAGGCCTCCAGGATCGTGCCGCTCAACGCGCGGAGCGAGGACGGCTCCCCGGCGGCCGACGACACCTCGGATCCCCAGCCGCTGCCCGATGAGCAAATCGCCCGCTGGGAGGGCATCGGCCTGGTCCGTCTCAGCCTGGAAACCCTCGACGACCGCAGCCGCGAACTCGTCCGGCTCAAGTTCAACGAGGAGCTGTCCTACAAGGAAATCAGCGCGCGCACCGGCCTCAACATCGGCCACGTCGGCTACCTGCTGCACCACGCCCTGAAATCCATTGCCGATGAACTGGCCAGAAACGGAGTAGTGCCATGAACACAGAATTTCCCGCCGACCCGCGCTCCGCGCTCGAGGCCAACCTGACCGCGCTGTTGCTGGGCGAACTGCCGCATGAACAGGCCGCCGCCCTGCACCAGAAACTGGCGCAGGATGCCGAGTTGGCGAAACTCTACGAACGGCTCAAGCAGACCGTCAACCTCGTGCGGGAAACCGTCGCCAGCCCGGCGCCCAAAACCGCCGAGCCGCTGCTGCCGCTCCGGCTCGAAGAGCAACGGCGGCAGAAGCTGCTGGCGCATTTCCAGACGGTCGTGCCCAGGGAGTTCGCTCAGCCGCGGCGACGCTGGGTGCCAGCGTCCGCCACGCTGGCGGTTGCAGCTGCGGTGGTGCTAATCCTGGTTTCAGTGGCTGTGCCTTTCATGAAGGTTTCGCGTTCCTTCCAGCTAATGTCGTCCGTTGGGCAAGAAGAGACCGCCGCGCCTGTGCTCTCTCCGGCACCCAGCGCGGTGAACAGCTACGAGCTGAGCGAGGGGGAGCAGATGACAGAGCGGTATCGGTCGGCAGGCGAGACTCGCGGGCTGGCGAGGCTTGCGCCGCCACCGGCCTCGGCGCCGGAGCCGGCCAAAGGCGCGGCGATTGCGCTGCCGGAGGTGGCGACAGCAGGGGATGCAACGTTGACGCTTAACCACAGCTTGCAGGCTGAGTCCAAGCCGGAGGCAAACACGAGGGGTTTCTACAGCGAGTCGTTGGGGCGGCCGGCCGGGACGCATGGCGGCAGCGGCGGCGCGTATGGCGCCTTTGCAGGGGCGGCCAGGGGCGGCGCCGCGCTGGCGGAGGGGCGGAGGGCGGACGGCGAGATGGATGACTTCTTCAGCCGGTCGGACTTCGGGATTGCGTCACAGGCGGCGAGGCCGGCGGATGGGATCGTGGACAGCAGGAGTCCGGGCGAGCGTCCAGCGGTCCCGGCGCTGGGGACCAGCCCAAGCTTGCTCGGTCTGGCACCCGCAGTGGCAGGCAAACCGGCGGCCCCGGCCGCGGTCCCGCAGGTTGCGGCAGCCGTCCCGGGGAGCGCTCCGGCGAACGTGCCCGCCGGCCAGTCGGAGAGCCGCCGGGTAGCGATGGGGAACGCTTCCATAGTGGCCGGCACAGAGTTGGCCAAGGGGGTCGAGGTGGCGAGGGTACCCATCCAGACCAAGGGCGCGGAGATGGCCGCCGGGGACCTGGTGGTCGGGGGGCGGGGCCGCGTGGCCGGCTCGCCCGAAGGTCTGATCGTGAACCGCGGCGAGCCCGCACAGGAGGGGTTTCTGAGTCTGGACGACAAGAGCAAGGATGTCCTCGACACACCCGTCGCCGCAGGCAGGTTGCAGGCGGGGGCCGATGTGAAGCCGGCGGCGTCAAGTCAGTCGGCGTCGCCGAGCGTGGGGTATGCGATGGCGGGCCGGCCGGCTTCGGAGGGGCTGCATTTCGGGCATGGGTTCGCGCGGAGCCGGTCCGCGGCGGCTGGCGAAGTCGCGGCGCGGACCGCTGAGACGTTCGATTGGGATGATACCGCCGGCGGCGCCCAGGTCCAAAAGTTTCAGTGGTATCTCAACGGGGACACACAAGCCGGGCTGGCCAACGCGGACGGGCGGCAGGCGCCGGTGCTAGGCGATGTGCCGGCGTTGGGCCAATTGTATCGGCGGGAGGCGGAGGAAGTGGACAAGACTGCCAGGGCGAAGGTGGAGGAGAAGGTCCGCGAGGCGCAGAAGCAGGTGGAAGACCTGCGCAGGCAAGGCAGCACCGTCAATGCGGTGGCGAGCGCTTCCGGCCCGGTGCCGGCAGAGGACGCTGCCCCGGCCAGGCCGGCTGTTCCGCCGCCGGTGCCGCAGCCGGAAGTGCAGACCAGCGAGAATGCGTTCTCCACTTTCTCACTGAATGTGAGCGATGTGTCTTACAAGCTGGCGGGGGCGAGTTTGGAGAAGGGCGTGATGCCGGAGGCGGCGTCGGTGCGGAGCGAGGAGTTCATCAACGCGTTCGACTACCGCGACCCGGAGCCGGCGGCGGGTGTGCCGGTGGCGTTTGCGTGGGAGCGGGCGCAATATCCGTTCGCGCACAACCGCGACCTGCTCCGCTTCTCGATCAAGACCGCCGCGCTGGGCCGCCAGCCCGGCCGGCCGCTGAACCTCGTGCTCTTGCTCGACAATTCCGGTTCGATGGAGCGCGCCGACCGCGTGCGAACCATTCGCGAGGCGCTGCGCGTGCTGGCCGGCCAGCTGCAGCCGCAGGACAAGCTTAGCGTCGTGAGCTTCTCCCGGACGGCTCATTTGTGGGTGGACGGTGTGCCCGGCAACCAGGCGGCCAAAGCGGCGGAAGAGGTCGGGCGCCTTACACCGCAAGGCGGCACCAATCTGGAAGACGCCATGAACCTCGCCTACCAGACCGCACTGCGTCATTACCTCGCCAACGGCGTCAATCGCGTGGTGCTGCTCACCGACGGCGCCGCCAACCTCGGCAACGTGGAGCCGGAGGCGCTCAAGCAGAAGGTCGAGACCAACCGCAAGCAAGGCATCGCGCTCGACTGCTTCGGCATCGGCTGGGAAGGCTACAACGATGATTTGCTGGAGGTGCTTTCGCGGAACGGCGACGGGCGGTATGGGTTCGTCAACTCGCCCGAGGAAGCGGCGACGGAGTTTGCCGGCCAGCTCGCCGGGGCGCTGCGCGTGGCGGCCTCCGACGTGAAGGTGCAGGTCGAGTTCAACCCGGCCCGCGTGACGGCCTACCGCCAGATCGGCTACGCCAAGCACCAGCTCACCAAAGAGCAGTTCCGCGACAATACCGTGGACGCCGCCGAGATCGGCGCCGCCGAATCCGGCAACGCGCTTTACGTGGTCGCCGTGAACCCGGGCGGCGAGGGCCCGCTCGCCACCGTGCGCGTCCGCTACAAGGTCCCCGGCACAAGCGATTACCGCGAGCAGGAGTGGCCTGTTCCCTACACCGGCAACGCGGTGGCCCTGGAGCAGGCGAGCCCGGCGCTGCGGCTGGCGGCCACGGCGAGCGCATTCTCGGAGTGGCTGGCGTCCAGCCCCTATGCGGCGGAGGTGACAGCGGACCGGTTGCTGGGCTGCCTGAGCGGCGTGCCGGAGGTCTATGGAGCCGACGGGCGGCCGAAGCGGCTGGAGTGGATGATCCGGCAGGCCAGAAGCATCGCTGGGAAGTAACGGAAGATAGCGAATCTGCGCCCTTATGAAGACACCCATGCTCCTGATTGCCCTTGGTGCGGTTGTGTTGCTTTCACCCGCTCGGGCTGCCGGCCAAGCCCGTGGGCAGGAAGTCATCCGCAAG
Source organism: Candidatus Paceibacterota bacterium (assembly GCA_035452965.1). Lineage (NCBI taxonomy): Bacteria > Bacillati > Minisyncoccota > Minisyncoccota bacterium. The sequence continues at coordinate 324,731 of DAOTCE010000001.1, forward strand.
TTCATCGAGGCGAATCGCTACTGGCTGGTGGGGCCGCCGCCGACGGTGCGCCAATACAGCTACACATTGAACCGGCTCGGGAAGAAGCAGGAGTTCGCGGTGTCCGACCCGATGAAGGCGCCGCGCGCGCGGCGGCAGGGGGTGACGTATTCCACGATGCTGCACCAGATCGCGGCGAAACCGGCGAGCGCGACGGTGCGCACGCTGACGGAGGAAGGCGGGCGCATCCGGCTGACGCTGGCGTTTGACCCGCCGGTGCGCGGCGCGTGCGGGAACGGCGTGGAGAACAGTTGGAATGGCTATTTCAACCTGGGCGGGGACGCGGGGTATCTCATCCTCGACGCCGTGCGCCTGGTGCCGCTGGAGGCCGGGATGGGCGCGCTGACGGAGACGTTCGCGGAGTTCGCCGAAGTGGAGGCGGGGTGTTACGTGCCGCTGGCGGTCACCGTGCAGAAGGAGGACATGCGGTTTGACTGGCGCTTCCGGCTCTACGAGCCGGGCCTGTGGTTGCTGGACGACAGTCGCTATGGCGAGCGACGCATCGCCTGGGTCGAGGAGGTGAAGGTAAACAAGGAGACCCCCGTCCTGCGCCGGGCGGTGGAAGCCTCGGTCGCCCGCGAGCAGGCGCAAGCGGTCGGAACGACCGCGCTCCAAACCTTTCTAAAGGCGAACTGGCAGTGGCTGTTGCCGTCGCTGGAGGCGCGGCGCGGCCTGGTCTACGAGTATCGGCAGGAGACGCCCTACCTGGAGCGGGTGATGTTTGGCCCGGACGGGAGCGTGATGGCGCGGTTGGAGGCCACGAAGGACAGCCCGGACCGGCCGACGCGGCAGCGGCTGTGGCTGGCGGATCGTCGTTCCCACAGCGGGGACGCGAGCGATCAATTCGTTCGGCTGGAGGGCGCCGGCAACGCGACGGCGAGCCCGGAGGCGTGGCTGCAGCGGGACCGCCTCGTGCAACACCTGGCAATGGGGCTGGCGCTCGATTGCGCGCTGACACGGCTGGCCCGCGAGCCGGACGCCTTTTGGGCGGAGGTGCAGCCCGCGTCGAAGGCGGCAGACCGTTACCTGCTGGTGCTGCGGTCGCGGAAGGATGCGCGGCTGTTCACGGGCACGATGCTGACGTTCAGCTCGTGGGCGTTCATGCACGACGTGGACTATGACCGCAGCGAGATTCTTTGCGATGCCGCTACCCATCGGCCGCTGGAGGAGAAGGACTACGCGGGGAAGTCGGAGCTGAAGGGCGAATACCGGTTCGAGGACTGGCTTGCCGAAGCGGCTGGGGCTGTGCCGGGACGAATCCGCGCGGTGGTGCCGTACTCGAAGGATAGCAAGGATCAATCGCTGGAGATGGATGCGCGGTTCCATTTGGCGAAGCCCGGGGTGTGGCTATTGGAGCGGGTGGAGAGCGGCTTCCGGGGAGGCGGGGGCGGCTCCACGGGCGTCGTGGCGGTGGTGTCGGCGACGGCGGAAAGCTTTCAACCGATTCGCGATCTGCGGCAGAAGGCGCAGGCTACTGAGCAGGTGTTGGCGGCTATTCGAGAGGCGCCGACTGGCCTCACGGTGCAATCGCTAAAGCCCGGGGATTGGGCGCCGTTGCCGATCCAGGCGACGTGGACCGACCAGGCGCGGGAATCCGCCCGGTTCGATCGGGAGGGCGAACGGAAACCCGCGAGCGAGCCGCCGCTGATAGGTCTCCACCGGGCGAGGATTGTGGAGCGCGACAGCGGTGCTGCACAGATCCAACTTGAGGGGCTGTCCACTGCGTCATGGAAGGAGTTTCAGATGGAGTGGAAGGTGCGGTTGGAGGACGCCGAGGGCCGCGTGCTGGGCACCGGCGCCACCAACCTGGCGCTCCGCGCCGAGAGCGCGCCGGCGCCCTTCCGCATCCAGTTCGATCTGCCGCAGTCCGGCGCGGTGCCGCACCGCGTCGCCGTCAGTGCAACCGTCCTGCGCATGTCCGGGGCCTACCACGGCCACGGCATGTGGTTCCAGTTCACCGGGAAGGAGTGAGTCAAAATGAAATCAACTACTACCGTAATCTCCATCTCCAGCGCCGCAGAGGAGGTTCAGGGTTTCAGGGCGCGGGTCGGGCCCGCGAGGACGCTTGCCCTCGCGGGGTGGGTGCTGGCCGGCCTGATCTGGCTGGCTTGCTTCCCGGCTTCGGCGCTGATCATGACCGGCAGCGGCAACAAAGAGGTCCACGACCGGGGTTGGCCGGAGGGGGCGCTGGCCGTTGCCAACCTTGAATCGCGGGTTGGCTGGTGGGAAGGCCCGCCGTTCGGGGGAGGCGATTGGCACTTCCTATATCAGGGTGACACAGCCGCTTTCCAGGAGGCGCTGGCCGCGTTCGCCGCCATTCGCGCGCCGGCGCTGGAGCTCGTCGTTCACGACGGCCCCCACGAGGACGGCGTCCTCAAGAAGCCAGCCGACTGGACGTTTAATGTGTGGGTGCCGGCGAACTGGCATCGCCTGTTCAACAACCCCAGGAGCGTGGACGCGGCGGACCAGCCCCAGTTCCGCCGGCTGGTGGACCCGCCCCGGCTGGACGTCTATGTCGGCGGCGGGGGCGTGGATTGGGCGAAGGTCAAGGTGCCCGCCGGGCTCAACGTGCGGGACGAGCGGGCTGCCGCTTCTGCCGTCAGTCCGGGCGGCGGCGCGGTCCTGCGCGCCGACGTTTACGACATGGCCACGGGCAAGCCGGTGGCGGGCGCGCGGGTGGTTGTGGCCGTCATCTATGACACCATGTACGGGCGGCCGGCGGTTCCCGAGAAGGTCGCCGAGGCAACGAGCGACGCCACGGGCCGCGTGGAAATCACCCGGTTGCCCGCCGGGAACTATCGCCTCACGTTCGGCGCCGATGGATACGCGGCCCGCATGCTGCGTCGCGAGCACCTCGGCGAGCGCACCTGCAAGCAACTCACCGTCGAGCTGGCCAGGGCCGCAGTCCTCGAGGGCCGGGTGACCGACACGGAGGATAAGCCGCTCAAGGACGTCCGGGTGGCCCCCGCCAATGTCATGGCCCTGAACGGCCTCGGCTACAAGGGGCCGGATGAACCGGGAGTCACGACCGACGCGGACGGGCGCTTTGCGCTGACCGGGTTGCCGACGGGCTACGTTCAACTGCGCGCCGCGGCGGACGGTTATCACTTCAGCGACCTGTTCACCATCCACGATGTGCCGGGCGCGGAGGTTCAGGTGCGTCTGAGCCGCGCGGGGGCGATCCGCATCAGCGTGACGGGCAAGGAAGGCCGCGCCCTGTCGCGCTACGAGGGCAATGAGATATTGGTTGAAGTGGAGCCCAAAGGCGGCTCGAAGATCGGCCTGTGGAGCGGCAGCGCCAAGGTGAAGGACGACGGCACCTTCGAGTTCAACCATGTGCCGCCGGGCGAATATCGCATCAGGAGCCACCCCAACCCGTGCAATTCGGACCGGCAATACGCTCCGGAGCAGATCGTCACTGTGGCTCCCGGCGCTCCTGCAGAAGTGAAGGTGATCTATGAATAATCCTCGATGGTCGAATTGCCGAATTCGGAGCTGGCTCGCCGCCCTGGGTGTGCTGGCGCTGACGTCCACCACCGCGCCTGCGATGTCGGGCACCGACCAGGTGGCCTGGCCCGGCAAGCCGGTTGCCGCTGAACCCGACTGGCCGGAGGGCGTCCTCGACCTCGTCAACGATCCGCTGCGCACCGAAGGATGGAACCCCTGGTTCTCGGAATGGCCCAACGATGTGAATCATTACGCCTTCCAGGTGCGCGGCACCAACGACGTTAACCGCCTGCTCAAGAAGCTGGCTGCGATCAAGCACGCGAAGGTCCAGGTCCTCCTGTATCCGGACAAAGAGCCGAGAGGACTGGGATTTACCACTGTGCTGGACGAAGGCAATGGTGCGGCTGCCGTGTTTTCCATCGGCAGCCAAAAGCGGATAGATCAGTGGTACCAGCACCTGGAAGAAGGGGAGCCAGGCGTCCGGGTATTCGGCGTCCACCGCTTCCGCAAGCCACCCGAAGCCCACCCGCCCACGCTGGCGCTTCACGTAGGTAACAAGGCGATTGATTTGAAGACCTTGAGGATTCCGCCCTCGGTAGAGGTAAAAGCCGCGGTTTCGGCCGCCTTCCGGTCGGAAGGGAAGAATGCCGCGTTAGTGGCGGCAATTGATGATTTTGCAGCGAAACGCCAAACCAAGTCAGCTACACCGGCATCCCAACACCCTGAACCGACCTCCAAATGAAAACTCCCATCGCTTCCTTGCACTTCCACCTCAAGCACGCCTGCCTGCTGTCGCTTCTGTTGGCTTTCGCGCCGGCCGGTACCGGACTGGCCGCCGCCAACACCAGTGCCGAGGTCAAGAGCCTTTCCCTCAACGGCGGCCTCGAAGACGGCAAGGCCCGGCTGGTCATCGAGGCCGACCTCAAGGGCCTGCCCGGTGGCCAGGAGAAAGCCGTATTTGCAACCGTTCTCCAGCATTCCATCAAGATCACCCGCGACAAGCTTACCGATTCCATCGCCGCCACCTTCGACATCCTCGCGGGGGAACCGAAGGAACTGCCGCTCACGATTTCGGGCGAGGGCGAAATCCGCCAGGTGACCGGCGCGGCCTTGGCGGACTGGAGCATCCGCCTCGAAACCAACGGCGTGCGCAGCCTGGTGCTGCGACCCCGCAAAGCCGACAAGCCTCTCACCCAGCTGGCCGTAACCATTATCGCGGACCGGGAATTCAAGGACTGGCCCAGCCCGCTCACGCCGCTGACCCTTACCCCCGCGCAACCCGCGCTCTTCAGCGGCTACATCAAAGTCGAGCCCGCGTCCGGCCTCGACGTCCAGCCTGGCGACATCTCCGGCCTGATCCCCATCGAGCTCAAGTTCCTCCCCGAACCTCTGCGCGGCGACGTCAGGCCCGACGAGTCGGCGGCGCTCGCCTTCCGGTTCCAGGGCGCGGCCTACGCCTTGCCGCTGAGGATAACCTCCGCCGACCCGGAAGCACGGCGCGTGGTGCTGCGAAATTTCAGGCTCACCGGCCAGCTCAGCGACCAGGCCGCCGCGTTTTCCTTCTCGGCAACCGCGCAGGTGAAGAATCCCCAGGGCGCCTCGCTGACTCTGCTGGCGGGCGGCGTCGCGCTCACCGAGCTCGAACCGCAACCCGGCTGGCGCGTGCGCGCCGAGCAGGACCGCCTCGTGCTCATCTTCGACGGCCCGGGCGAATTCCCCATCCAGCTCAAGTTCAACGCGGCCGTCGGCCACAAGGACGCGTGGAATTCAGTTGATTTCCGCATCGCCCCCAGCCTGCTGCAGCCGATCATTTTGCAGGGGCTGGCTGCCGACACGCAGTTCGAGTTCCCGGGCGCCGCCCGGCCCGAGCGCCGCGGCGGCGACTTCACCAGCTACCTGCCGTCAGACGGCACGGTGAAACTGGCCTGGAAAGAGGCGCGGACGGAGGCCGAGGGCAAACTCTTCTACGCCGCCGAGATGCTGTCGCAGATCACCGTCAGCCCCGGGCTGATGCGGCAGGTGGCGCTGGTGGACTTCAAGGTCATGCAGGGCGAGTTGAGCCGTGTGGCCCTGCGGCTGCGCGGCGCGGGCGAGGTCACGCGCGTGGTGGGCGAATCGGTGCTCGCCTGGAATGTCGAGCCCCTCCCGAACTCGACCGACCGGCGGCTCCTCCTCAGGCTTAATCAGCCCCAGAAGGACCAGTTCTCCGTGCAGGTGCAGATGCAGACGCCGCTGGGCGCGTTTCCGCAAGCGGCGGACGCGGTGCAGTTGCGGCCCGAGGGCGCCACGCGCTTCGCCGGCTACTTCCGCATCGTCAACGAAGGCGCGGTGCGCCTTGAAGTCGTTCAGGCCAGCGGGCTGTCGCAGATTTCGCCCGAGCAGTTCCCCGAGAGCGATGCCACGCGCGCCGCGTTGCGGGTGACGGGTAGCCAGCGGTTCGCCTACCGCTTCTCCGGCCCGGAGTTCGCGCTGCGCGTCCAGGCGGACCAGATCCTGCCCGAGTTGGGCGTGTCGCAAGTGCTGGCCTACCACCTGGGCGAGAACGAGCTGGCGATTGACGCCGAGGTCGAGCTGGATATCCGCGAAGCGCCCCTGCGCGAGCTGTTGCTGCGCGTGCCGAAAGGCTATGCCATCGCGCGCCTCACCGCCTCCGGGCTCAGCGACTACTTCCTCCGCGACTCGGAGGACCAGGCCGAGGCCGAGCTGCGGCTGGTCTACGGGCAGCCAGTGTCCGGCCGGCAGGTGGTGCAGCTGCGGCTGGAACGCAACAAGCCGCTGGGCGAAGCCGCATGGGCCTTGCCCCGCCTCGAGGTTGTCAAAGCCAAGTCGGTCCGCGGCAGCCTGGCGGTGGCGGCGGACGCGGGCTTTCGCCTCACGGCGGCGCGCACCGAGGGCCTCACGGAAATTGCCACCGCCTTCTTCCCGCGCAAACTCGCCGGCATCCAAACCGCTTACCGGCTCAGCGATCCGGCCTGGCAGGCCGCCTTCCGGGTGGAGCGTCTGCCGCAGACCGTCCAGGCCGAGGCGCTCAACCTGTTCTCCATCGGCGAGGGCGTTGCCTACGGGAGCACCCTGATCAATTACGTCGTCTCCGGCGCGCCCGTCTCGGCGTTCAAGGTCGAGTTGTCCGCTGAATACCCCAATGTCGAGTTCACCGGCAAAGACATCCGCAACTGGCAGAAGGCGGACGGCGGCTACGTCGTGCAACTGCACACACCGGTCGCGGGCGCTTACGCGCTGCTGGCCACCTACGAGCGGCCGTTCAAGTCGCAGGGCGAGACGCTCAGCTTCGCCGGCGCGCGCCCGCTCGACGCGCAGTCCGAGCAGGGCTACACCATCATCATCAGCGCCTACCAGTTTCAGGTGAAACCGGGCGAAGTATCCCCCGGCTTGCTCCCGCTTGAACCCGGCGAAGTGCCGCCCGAATACCGCCTCTTCTTCGACGCGCCCATCCTGGCGGCCTATCGCTACACCTCGCGCCCGTTCGACCTTAAGCTGGCGCTGACTCCGCTCGCGCAGGGCGACTCGCTCAGCCAGGTGGTGGACCGCGCGTCGCTCAGCACGCACATTTCCAAGGAGGGCCAGGCGCTCACCGACGTGCGCTACTTCGTCAAGAACCGCGGCAACACGCACTTCCGCCTGACGCTGCCCCCGGGGACGCGGTTGTGGTCCGCGGCCGTCAACGGCGCCGCGGTCGTTCCGGTCACCGATGCCCAGGCTAACCTCGTCCCGCTGCCGCAGCAGGCTGACCCCAACGCCGTGCTGATGCTCGACCTGAAGCTCGCCAGCACCAATAGCGCGAAGCTGGTCGCCGTGGCCGCGCCCATCGTCAACGCCCCCGTCACCCTCGCCGAGTGGAAGCTGGAACCCGACACCGGCCGGCGCCTGGTCTATCGCCGCGGCTCACTCACGCCCGCAGGAGGGATTCCGGACGTGTCGGGTTTCGCAGAGCTGGCACGCCTGTTCAGGGGGAACCAGCGCGGTGAGGGGCTGCTGGCACTCTTCGCCGGCCTGGCGTTGATCGCGCTGGCCGTGCTGGCGTGGCGCTGGGCCGTTCAGGAGGGGACTTGTCGCTTCAGCCCCCGCCACCTCTCAGGGACGCTCCTCGGCTTGATTGCCTTGGGCTTGTCGGTCGTCGCCTTTGTTTATCTGAGCGGAGCGGCGCAGGCCCACTCGCGCACCGTGCCGCGCGACGTGACCCTGCTGGCTCCTGTGCAGCAGGCCGGCAGCGCCTTGACCGTCGAGGTCGCCAACCTCGCGGACAAGCCGTCGGTGCTAACCTTCGCTCGTTACGCCTGGCCCGCGCTGCTCGCGTTGGCGGTGTGGGGCTTCGGCTGGATCACCGACCGTCCCGGATCGAAAACCCTGGGCTGGGTGATTGGTTGGACACTGCTCGCCTGGGCGGCTCTGCGTTGTCCGAACGGCGCGACGATCTTCCTCGGTCTGTTTGGCGCGTTCCTGTTGGTGCAGGTCGTCATCCCCGCATTGCGCCGGCTCGGCCGGTTGCCGCGCCGACCGCTCTCTGACCGGCCGTCGGCGGCGCCCGGCGGCGCTGCGCCCGCCATTACAGCCCTGCTGGCGGGAGGACTGGCTCTGCTGAGTTGTTGCGGGGTGAGCCTGGCGGCGGCCCCTGCGGCAAGCGCCAAATCCACGCCACTGGCGAAAGTGGCGCCCGTGGCAGAGTCCGTGGCGCAAGACATACGCGTCGAGGATAAGTTCGCGCGGGCGACGGCGAAGCTGCGCTGGCAGGCCGAAAAGGGTGACCTGCTTCCCGTCCTCTTCGAGCCTACCGTTCTGACGCGCGTGGATTATCCGACCAACGCTCTCAAGCTGGTCCAGGCGCCCGTGGGCGCCCGCGCCGCCCGGCAGTTGCTGGCCGAAAAGACTGGGGTCTTTGATATCAAGGTGCAGTATGAGTTGCCGGTGGCCAAAGACGACAGCGAAAGCAGCATTGTCCTGCCCGTGCCCTTCGGCGTTGTCAACCGTCTCAGCTTGACGCTTGTCAACCTTGACGTGGACGTGCTGTCGCCGCAGGCCGTCGCCATCCAGCGCGATACCGCCGGCAGCAATACCGTCGCCGCCCTGGTGCTCTTGCCCCTAAACGACGCCCGCATCACCTGGAAACCGCGCAGCCGTGACGTCAAGCGCGAGAAGCCGGTCTTCTATGCCGAGATTTCCCAGCTCTACGTGCCCGCGGGCGGGATCATCGAGGGCGCGCATTACGTTTCCATCCGCCCCGCCCAAGGCGAACTGAGCGAGCTGCTGCTGGACGTGCCGGCCGGCACCACCATCACCGACGTGCTTGGCACAGGCCGGCCGGCGGCGGATTCCAAGAAAGATTCCGCCATCTCCGTCGTCTCCCTGTGGCGCTTCGACCCGGACGCGCGCAAACTCCGCGTAACGCTCAGCCCGGCGCAGTCGCGGCCTTTCTCACTGCTCGTTCGTTCCCAGGTTGCCACCGGGCCGCTCCCCTTCGAACATACCGTCGGGCTGGTGGCGGTGGACAACGCTGCCGCGCAGATCGGCCTGTTAGGCATCGCCACCGGCAACGAAGTCCAGCTTGACACCGTCAGCGCCGAGCCGTTCTCGCCCATCAACCTGGAGGACTTCCCGGAGTATCCGGTCTCGGTGCTCCAGCCGCAGATCGCCGGGCTAACACTGCGCCGCGCCTTCCGTTACTCGGAAACGAAGGCCGCCGCCACGCTGAAGGCTTCCGCCGTCCAGCCCGACGTGCGCGTCGAGACCAAGGATACCCTCTCGCTCAGCGAAGACCGCACTGTCCTGGCGGCCGACGCCACCGTCAACATCACGCGCGCCGGCATCTTCCGCCTCAGCTTCGTCATGCCCGCCGGCTTCGACGTCGAGTCCATCAGCGGCGCCGCGTTGACGCATTGGACCGAGCTGAAGAGCGATGCGGGCCGTGTCATCACGCTGCACCTGCGCGGCAAGACCGAAGGCGAGCAGAAGTTCGCCATCAGTCTGGCCGGCCCCGGCGTGAAAGCCACCAACGCCTGGACCGTCCCGCAGCTGGTCCTGCGCGAGGCTAGCAAACAGCAGGGCACGCTGCTCCTGGTGCCCGAGCAGGGCTTGCGCCTCCAGGTCGTCACCCGCGACGGCGTCACGCAGCTCGACCCGCAGAAGTCAGGCATTCGCCAGAAGGGCGTGCTGGCGTTCCGCGTGCTCCAAACCCCTTGGAACCTCGTGCTCGGCCTCGAACAGGTTGACCCCTGGATCCAAGTGACCAGCCTGCAGCACGCCACCGTCAACGAAGCCCTGGTTAAGATTGCCGCCAACCTGCAGTATCAGATCGAGAACACCGGGCTGAAGGCGTTTCACATCCTCGTGCCCACCAACGCCGAGGGCGTTCGCTTCCAGGGGGAGCAAGTCGCCGATTTTCTGCCGGTGGCGGGCGCAATCACCAATGGCCTGCAGCCGTGGGAAGTGAAACTGCATAGACGCGTCATCGGCTCCTACCTGCTCCAGGCCACCTACCAGACGCCCGTGCCGGAGCGCGCGAGCGAGACGGCGCTGGGCGGCCTGCAAGCCGCCGACGTGAACCTGCAGCGCGGGTTCGTCACCATCCAGGACGGCGGGCGCCTGCAAGTGCGCATTGACACGCCTCCCGCCGCGTTACAGGCCACTGAGTGGCAGAGCATTCCTCGCGCCTTGCAGCAGAACCTGCCCGCCACCTCGGCCAAGTACGCCTACCGCCTCGTCGAGGCCGCTTTCCAGCTCCCCATGCAGCTCGAACGCCACGAGGCCGCCAAGCTCCTGCCGGCGCGCGTCAACAACATCACCTTCACCTCGGTCATCTCGGACGACGGCGAGATGCTTACCCAGGTGCGGCTGGAGATCATCCCCGGCGACAAACGCCTCCTCAACCTCACGCTGCCCAAGGATGCGCGCTTCTGGTTCGCCTTTGTCAACCAGGGTGGCGTCTGGCCCTGGCGCGAGCAGGACCGCGTCCTGATTCCGCTCGAGCAGCAGTCCCGCGGCGGCAAGGCCATTCCTGTGGAAATCTTTTATAGCGCGCGCATCGGCCGCGCCCGCGCCCGCGCGCTCGACCTGGCGCTCGTCGCGCCCAAGTTCGATCTGCCGCTGGAGAATCTTACCTGGCGCATCTCCCTCAGCGACAAGTGGCGCCTCAAGGATTGGACGGGCTCGCTTCAGTTGCAGCAGGATGAGACCGTCTCGCGCGCTGCCTCCGTTGACCTGCGAACCTACCTGGAAGGGGAAGCCAGCCAGCGGCGTGAGCGCACCAAGGAAGCCGAGCAATACATGGCTGCCGCCAACAGCGCCCTGCAAAAGGGCGACCCCGCGCAGGCCCGCCGCGCTTTCCAGGCCGCCTATGGCCTTTCCACCGGCGACGCCGCCTTCAACGAAGACGCCCGCGTGCAGCTGCACAACATCAAGCTCCAACAAGCGCTCGTCGGCTTGAATGTCCGCCAGGCCTCCGTGTCCGGGGATGCTGCCGCTCTCGGCGAACGATTCCTGCGCGAGCTCCGCGGCCGCAAGGAAGTCGCCTACACGCAACAGGACGCCAAGGATATCATTGACCGCAACACCGCGGACGACAACGCCGCCTATATGCGCCTGGCTGAGCGCCTCATCCAGCAGCAGGATGCCGCTGTCACCAGCCCTACCGCCATCCGCGCCAGCATGCCGGAGCAAGGCCGCGTCCTGACCTTCAAGCGCGCGGTGGTCGTTGACCCGTGGGCCGAACTGCATATCCGCCTGGCCGCGACCGCCGCCAAAGCCGCCTCGTGGGGCGTTCGTCTCCTCATCCTCGCCGCTACGCTGGTGATCCTGGCGGCCTTCGCCTGGGCTGGCCGCTCCTTCCGCCCAGCCGGCCGCGGCGCAAGTGAATAACCGCCGCTGATCCTTGTGCCGCGGCGTTCGTGAGTCGCGCCGTCAGCTGGCAGAGGGGCTTCCGAGGCAGAATCTTTCGATGGCTGCGGCCGCGCCATCCTCTTCAAGCGTTGGCGCCACCCAATCCGCCGCGCCTTTTGCCGCTGCGGAGCCGTTGCCCATCGCGACTCCAACGCCAGCCCATTTGATCATGGGCACATCCGCATCGCTATCGCCAATTGCCAGGACCTCGTCTTGGGCAACCGCGAGATGGCCGGCCAGCCAGGCGAGACTATGCCCTTTGTTCACGCCTGCGGGAAGGCCCTCTACGAGATGGGGGTGCGACGGGACGATCGTTGCATCGTGGCCGAGCGCTTCCTGCATCTCGGCAACGATGCGCGCGCGGTCCTCCGGGCGGGGAAGTGTGACAATGAACTTGTGCGGCGGCTCCGGCATGTCGCGGAGCAGGTTCCCGACTCTGACCCAATTGGAGTAGCGCAGCAGCTCGAAGAAGCGCGGCGGGTGACTGGACTTGGCCGGCAAGTAGTTTCGATCAAACGCCTCGAAGTGGATGCTCCAACCATAGCGATCAGCCGCTTCGACGATGCGGGGCAGCAGTTCCGGCTTCAGACGGACATCCCGCAGCACCTGCTCTCGCGCATGATCGTAGATGCACCCGCCCTGCACGCAGATAATCGGCGCCGTAACATTCATCTCGCGCGCGAATCGTGAGGTCAGCTTCACGTCTCGGCCGGTGGCGATGGTAATGGCTGTGCCAAGACTCCTGACCCGCGCCAGCACGCCCTGAAGGCGGGGACGGACGACCAGGTCGTTCCCGAATACGGTTTGGTCCAGATCGAGAGCGATTAGTCGGATTGCGGCGCCGGCGCTCATGCTGGCGAACTGTAATTCATGGTCAGAATCGGACATTGGTTCACGCCTTTCCGGGGGTTCGAGTCAGAAGCAAAGCCGGGCAGCCTATATAGAATCGCACAACTTTATCGCGCCGAAGCCAAGTGGTCTGGCACGCTGTGCTCCCGCCAACCGCGCGCTCAAGCGCGTGCAGTACCCGGCTTAAAGGAGCGATCTGATCTTCTGTACGATGGCCGCGGCGTCTATTCCGTGCTTGGCCATCAAGTCAGCCGGCTTGCCCGAATGCGGCAGTTCTGTTACCGCCAGCTTGTGCACTCTTACTCCCTCCGCGCTCAGATCGCCCGCCACCGCGTCGCCCAACCCGCCTTCGGCATAGTGATCTTCCACGGTCACGACAAGGTGATTCGTCTTCCTTGCCGCCGCCTTGATGACATCCCTTCCCAGCGGCTTGACGCTGTAGGCGTCAATGACCGTGATGCCAATTGCTTCACTATTCAAGATCTCGGCTGCCTTTAGCGCCTCGTAGAGCGTCACACCCGCCGCCACGACTGTCACCTTGTCCTCTGGGGACTGGCGCAGCACCTTCGCGCCGCCGATCGGAAACGCTTCATCATTGCCATAGATTACCGGCGTTTTGGGTCGGGAGGTGCGCAGGAAACAAATTCCCCTGTGCGAGGCCATCTGCTCGACCAACTTCTCGGCGCACACGGCATCGCTGGCATACAGGACGGTGCTGCCCGCGATCGCCCGCATCATGGCGAGATCCTCCAGGCCCATTTGTGACGGTCCGTCCTCGCCGATGCTCACCCCGGCGTGCGAGCCCACGAGTTTGAGGTTGGACCTCGAGACCCCGGCCACGCGGATTTGATCGTAGGCGCGCGTCAGGAAGCAGGCGAAGGTGGATGCAAACGGCAACTTGCCGCGGGCGGCAAAACCCATCGCCACCCCAGCCATGCACTGCTCCGCGATGAAGCACTCGGTGAACCGGTCTGGGAACCGCTTGAAGAACTTCTCCGAGAAAGTGGAATTCTTGGTGTCGCCATCCATCGCCACGATGCGCAGGTCCGCGCCGCCGACGCGCAGCAGCGCGTTGCCGTAAGCCTCGCGCGTGGCGACCTGGTCCCCCAACTTGTAGGTGATCGGCGGATAACCGGCCGGCGCCGCGTTCTTCGGCTCCGGCAGTTGATTGGGGGCGGAAATGGGATGACCGATACCGGTCTTGGCTGTGGGCCGCAACTCCATAAGCGCCCGTTGGGCTTCCTCCGCGGACAGCGGCTTGCCGTGCCACCCTTCCTTGTCTTGCAGGAACGACACCCCGGCCCCTTTGAGCGTCTTGGCCAGAATAACCAGTGGCTGCGCACCCAGACCCACTGCGGCCAACACTTCGAGAATCTCCTCCAGGTCGTGCCCGTCAATTTCCTCCGTGCGCCAGCCGAACCCCTCGAAGCGCTTCTTGTAAGCGGTCAGATCGTGGCCCAGCGGCGTGGCCTGGCTTTGGCCCAGGCGGTTGACGTCCACAATCGCCACCAAGTTGCTCAGGTGATGATGGCCCGCCAGCGCCGCCGCTTCCCACAGCGCCCCTTCGGAGCATTCCCCGTCGCCCATTAGCACGTAGGTCCGGTAATCCAGGTCGTCCAACCGCGCGCACAGCGCCATGCCGACACCGACGCTCAAACCCTGTCCCAGCGAGCCCGTTGCCACGTCCACGAACGGCAGGCGCGGCGTCGGATGGCCTTCGAGGTCGGAGCCAAGCTGGCGCAGCTTCAGCAGGTCTTCCACGGGGAACAGGCCCGCCTCCGCCCACGCCGCATAAAGCAGCGGCGCGGCGTGGCCCTTGGAGAGAATAAAACGGTCATTGTTGTGGTAACGAGGATTCTTCGGGTCGTAACGCATGTGCCCGAAAAACAGCGCCGCGACCAGATCCGCCGCCGAACAGCACGAAGTGGGATGCCCGCTGCCGGCCGCGGTCGTCGCCGCAATGGAATGAATCCGCAACTGCTGCGCGATGGCCTTCAGGCTCTCAATGTCAATGTCGTTCATGGATTGCGCAGAATGTAGGCGCGAAAGTCGAAAAAGAAAGTAGAAATCCTTCGCTCCAAACCAGCAGGCACGCTCTGGATATACGCGCTGGACGGCATCGCGGCGGTTGATTCACATCAACCTGAGAAATTGGCGGGCAGTCGTCGTGGAAGTAGTCTGTTGTCGTGCTCCCGCAACCTGCCCTGCGCGAAACGGACGCGTTCTGCGTGGATTTGGCGCGCACGGACGGCGCATTGGCGGGAGCCGCACCGGTTTCACGGCCTGTTTTCTTCCTGGCATTAGCGATGCTATCCGGTGTTATTCAGGTTGTAATCAGGTCGGTAATAAGCACGCGATTTCCAAGTGCGGCCGTCTGGCAGTTACAGCCGCGGTTGCCGTCGCAGTCAACCCCGCGGTTTGTGCGCCAATCCATGCTTGCCACAACGGCCGCACTTGGTTAGAAGGAATCCGTTAGTCAAGTAGCGCCAGGGATGCAGGGTTGGTTTCAGAAACTTAGACTCAGTAAAGATAAACTGCCCAATGAGAACATCATTCACTTCACTTCGCCTTCTTTCGCCGATAGCAGCTCTGCTGTTGCCCGGGTTCGCCGCCCCCGCGGCAACCTTCACCAGCGATACCCTCATCAGCTTCAACAACACCAACTATGACGGTCAGGAAATTGTCGTCACCAACTGCACCCTGACGGTGGACGGGATTCATTCCTTCGCCAGCCTGCAGGTGCTGAACGGCGGCAACCTTACCCATACGTTTTGGCCGGACGGTTACTTGCACAACTGGGTCACGGTCACCAACGAACCGCAGGTATTGAGCGTGACTAATGTGGTGCTGTTGGCACACACCAATGTGCATGTATCCACCATCGTGGTGCGGGATTTCGCCGGGCTGGCGACCTACACCACCGGCGTGGACTATGTGATTGGCCTGGACGAGAACGGCCTGACCACGCTGCTGCTGACCACCAACTCGGCGGTGGTCGAAGGCAGCACCAACCTGGTCAGCTACGACTTCCTGGATACGCCGGGACCGGCAGGATTAGACTTGGCTGTGACCGCAGACTTCCTGGTCGCGGCGGGAGCAACGATCAACGTGGATGGCAAGGGCTACAAAGGCGGGATGGGCCCGGGTGCGGGCCGTTGCGCCGGAAGCCCGCCCAGCGGCAGCGGCGCCGGTCATGGCGGCTATGGCGCGCAGAGCGCGGCTCTCGGCGACAGCGGGTCAACCTACGACACAATTGAGCAGCCGACCGACCTGGGCAGTGGCGGCGGCTGCGGTTATACAGGCCTTGGTGGAGCAGGAGGCGGGAAGGTTAGACTGGTGGTTGGGGGCACCTTGCGCGTGGATGGCAGCGTGTCGGCAAACGGCGCCAACGGGGTCAACAACCGTTCCGGAGGCGGTTCGGGAGGCAGCATCTGGCTAAGCGCCCAGAGCTTCGCCGGAACCGGATCGCTGTCGGCCAACGGCGGGGCCGGTGAGCCCGCCCAGGGCGGCGGCGGCGGCGGCGGCCGGATCTCCGTCCAGTACGCGAGCACCGGCTTTTTCGGCACGACCGAGGCCTACGGCGGCAACGGCTATGCCCGAGGCGGCGCCGGCACGATTTACACCCGAGCATACAGCCAGGCTGTCGGCCAGGTGTTGGTGCATAACGCGGGCGTGGCCGGCACGAATACGCCGCTTGCTACCGCCGAGGCCGCCGATCTCACTATCCAGGGCGAGGCGGTGGTATCCCTGCCGAGCTCCCAGACGGTTGGCAACCTGTTCGTGGATTCGAACGCCCGGATAAGCTGGTCAACTCCGGGACCCAGCCTCATGGTGACGGGCGACGCTACAATCCAGACCGGCGGTGCAATCACCGCCGATGGCGCTGGTTTCGCCTGCAACACGGGCCCGGGAGCCGGCAAGTATTACACTTCCTATGGTTTTGCGGGCGGCGGGGGTGGCCATGGTGGTTTTGGCGCCGCGGGTGGCAATCCCATGGCCTATGGTGGCTCTCCGTATGGTTCGCTGATTTCGCCCGGGACGCCGGGCAGTGGCGGCGCCTGTTATCCGCAGCTTAGATCAGGGAGCGCGGGGGGCGGGGCTATCCGGCTTTCCGTATCGGGGATATTGCTGCTGAACGGCAGAATCTCCGCCGACGGCCAAGGCGGTCTTGTTGACGGCAGTGGTGGCGGGTCTGGCGGCAGCATTTGGCTGACCGCCGGGACCCTCGCCGGTTCGGGGACCATCTCAGCCAACGGCGGCATGGGCAATGGCATTGGCTTTGTGGGCGGCGGCGGCGGGGGCGGCGGGCGCATCGCCATCGAGCATGGAATGGCCTTGTTCTTCGGCGTCGTTACCGCTCGCGGTGGCAGCGGCTCAGCCGCGGGCGGCGCAGGCACGATCTACACCAGAGCCACCAGCCAATCCTGGGGCACTGTGCTCGTGGATAACGGCGGGCAGGTCGGCACGAACACCACATTGGGTTCCTCCTCCTCCGGAATTGTGGACCTGACCGTGCAAGGTGGCGCGGTCTTGATACCGTTCGTTCCGCAGACGATTCGCAACCTGCTGGTTGCCTCCGGTGGGTGGCTGCGCCTGACCAACTACGACTACGTGATGACTGTGACCGGCAATGCCACCGTCCAGGCGGGCGGGGGAATTCTGGCCGACGGAGCCGGCCACCCGGGCAATGCGGGGCCGGGTGCTGGCAGGTATTACTCTTCCAGTGGCACCTACTATATTGGCGGCGGCGGCGGGTACGGCGGCTATGGCGCCGCCGGCGGAGCGCCAGCGCCTTACACTGCGGCAGGCGGCAGCCCCTATGGTTTGCCGATGTCGGTAGTGGAACGGGGCAGCGGCGGCGGCGGATTCAGCCCATACGCTGTGGGCGGCTCGGGCGGCGGAGTCATCCGCCTCAACGTAAATGGTGTGCTGCAGGTGGATGGCACAATCTCGGCTGCTGGTTATCCGGGAAACGCTCCCAGCGCGGGTGGTGGCTCCGGCGGATCAGTCTCCCTGAATGTCGGGACGTTGTCCGGAACAGGCATCATCTCCGCCAACGGTGGCGCCGGCAACTACCTCGGCGGCGGCGGCAGTGGCGGGCGCATCGCCATCCAGTATACCGCAAGCACCTTCTCCGGGCTCCTCTCCGCATATGGTGGCGGTGGCTACGCCTGGGGTGGCGCGGGGACCATCTACACCAAGGCCGCCGGCCGGCCCACGGGCCTGGTGACGCTTGATAACGGCGGGCACTCCGGGGCCAACACAAGTTGGGGGATAAGCTCGGGGACCATTGATTTGACCGTGCTAGGAGGAGCGATCTTCGCCCCCGCGAATTCCTACCCGCCGACTATTGGCACGTTGTTGGTGGCTTCCAACGGGTGGCTGCTTCTGGCTGGCAGTTCGGGATCTTCAGCCCCGGCACTCACCATCGCCGGCAATGCTACTGTTCAGGCCGGCGGTGGCATTATCGCCGACGGCACGGGTTTTCCGGGAGGGCAAGGAAATGGGGCGGGTAAATATGCCGCTCAGCAAGTCGGATATGCCAGCAGCGGCGGAGGTCATGGCGGATTCGGGGCCTCCAGCGGCGGAGTCAAGTCGGCGCCGGGGGGAATTATCTACGACCTGCTGTCGGCGCCACTCGGCATGGGCAGCGGCGGAGGAACTTATCCTCCTTACCTCGTGGGGGGGGCTGGCGGGGCAAATATCCGTCTTGATGTAATGGGATCGCTGCAGGTGGATGGCCGAATCTCGGCCGGCGGCATGCCCGGAGCCAGCGCGGACGCCGGTGGCGGCTCTGGCGGCAGCATTTTGCTGACGGTGGGCGCGCTATCCGGCACGGGGATCATTGCGGCCGATGGCGGCGCGGGAATTGGTCTGGGCGGTGGTGGTGGCGGCGGGCGCATTGCTATCACTTACACATCAACAACCTTCTCCGGCACGATGTCCGCCCGCGGCGGCGGCGGCTACGCCTGGGGTGGAGCCGGAACCATTTACACCAAAGCCAACAACCAATCCTGGGGTCAGTTGATCGTGGACAACGGCGGACAGGCCGGCACGAACACCAGTTGGCAACCGGGCGGGACACTTGATTTGACGGTCAGGAACGGCGCCGTGGTTTCACCGCCGCAGGGGCCTCAAAGCTTCAGAAACCTGGTGGTCGCTTCGAACGCCTGGGTCAGCCTGTCCAAACACACGCTGTTCGTGGCTGGCGACGCCACCATCCTGGCCGGCGGCGGGATCGTTGCCGACGGCGCCGGTTACCCGGCGAACCAGGGACCCGGTGCAGGCGGGTATCGCCATTCGGAGTATGGCTATGTCGGGAGCGGCGCGGGCCACGCTGGTTACGGCGCTCCCGGCGGCACAAGCCCGGCGCCGGCTGGCGGCACCAACTACGGGTCGGTGACCGCGCCGGAGGATTCCGGCAGTGGCGGAGGCGCTTATCCTCCGCTTCCATTTAATGTGCCCGGCAGCAGTGCCGGTGGCGGCGCTATCCGCCTCAGTGTGGCTGGCATGCTGCTGGTCAACGGCCGCATCTCCGCCGACGGCAACGCCAGCGCCGGCCAAGGCGGCGGGGGCGGCTCGGGCGGCAGCGTTTGGCTGACGACCGGGACACTTGCGGGGAACGGCGTCATCTCCGCCAGCGGTGGCGCCGGCACCGAGGTTGGCGGAGGCGGGGGCGGCGGCCGTATTGCCCTGTACTTCGGCGCGAACACCTTCAGCGGGACCACCACTGCGCGGGGAGGCGGTGGGTATGCTTGGGGCGGCGCTGGAACGATCTATGCCAAACCCGAGAACCAGTCCAGCGGCCACGTGTTGATTGATAACGGCGGCCATTACGGCACGAACACTCCGGTGGCCTTCCTGCCGCCCTTCGATCTGACCATCAAAGGCGGGGCCGTCGCGCAGCCTGCGGGCTCGTCGCTCGTGCTGAGCAACCTTCTCCTCAGCGACGGCGGCGCGCTTACGTGCTTTCAGTCTGGAACCAACCTCGACGTAGCCGTGTTGCGCAACGCGACGATTGATGCCGGCAGCGCAATCACCGTGGTGGGCATGGGCTACGGGGCCGGCATCGGACCGGGGGCTGGGCAATCCACCAATTCGATCGGTAGCGGTGCGGGTTACGGTGGCAACGGTGGCGCCTCGTCCGCGCGGCCGGGCGGGGAAACGTATGGCTCCGCCCAGCAACCGGTTGACTGGGGCAGCGGCGGCGGCTTGGGCTACGGAGCGCCTGCCGGCGGCTCGGAGGGGGGCGGGACGATTCGCCTCACCGTGGGCGGCATCCTGATGGTGAACGGCGCACTCAATGCCAGCGGCAATCCCGGCTTGCAGGATGACTCGGGGGGTGGCTCCGGCGGCAGCATCTGGCTGACGGCCGGCGCGCTCGCCGGCGCCGGTACGATCAAGGCGGATGGCGGCGACGGGGAGGTATTCGAGGGCGGCGGTGGCGGCGGTGGCCGCATCGCGGTTTACACTCCGTTGAATGTGTTTGGCGGTCTGCTCTCAGTTGCGGGTGGAGACGGGTTCTCGCCGGGCCAGGCTGGCTCCATCTTCTATGCCGTCACGCCGCCAGCACCCCAGGTAACCTCGATCTCGCTGGCTGGCACTCTCACCTCGGCTGTTAGCAGTGTCGAAGTTGTCTTCGACGCCCCGATGGACCCCTATTCAGTGAGACCGCCAGGCGTGGGTTTAATCGCGCCAGGCAGCGGGGTGGTGGATGGCTTGACCTCCACGGCGCTGAGCCCTTACCGGTACCGCGTTGATTTCCCCACGCAGACTGCGCAGGGGGACTACCAGCTCACCTTTGGTCCCCAGATCACAGACCTTAATGGCCAGCCGTTGGCCCAAGTTTACGTCGGCATTTTCTCGATTGCCTGGGCCACGGTGCAGGGCTCGATCACCAACAGTAACGGCGAGCCCGTCCCGGGGGTGGTGGTGCAATCTGACGGCGGGGGCGCAGCCGCCACGACGGACACGGACGGTAATTACGTGCTGGCTGTCCCGCCCGGCGGCTCGGTGATTGTCGCGCCTTCCAGGAGCGGGCTGGTTTTTGTGCCCAGCACGCGCGCCTACTCGGATGTGACATCCGCCATCACGAACGAGAATTACCTGGCGGTGACATCCGTTACGCCCAACCTGGCCAGCCAAGTGCAGTCCAACAACTTTCTGCTGGGCTGGCAGGGCATTGCCGGAGTGAGCTACCAGACCTATTTCTCGACTGATCTGGCAGTGTGGCTGCCATATGACAATCCGCAGTTGGGGACCAATGGCCCGCTGCAAATGGTGGTGCCGATGGATGCCGACCCGATCAAGTTCTTCCGCGTACAGGCCCTCTATTAAGCCGTTTCGGGGGAAACGGCACTGGCGCCCGCGGCAATGCAGGCCCGGTCCATCCGCGGTGTTATCAGGGTGCCTATCCGGTGTTGAGCCGGTGTGGTTCCCATGGGGAGCGATCCCCATGGGATACACACTGGGACCCCAGCGGGTTCGCGCCGGGAAAACCCCATCATGGCGCGAGCGACCCGCGACAGGCAGAACGAAGAAGGCAAAAGGCGCAATCCCGGCGGCAAAAGGCGGGTGCTGGTGCGTAAGTGCTTCAAATACAAGACTTGCAATTCTTCCCTGGTCCTGCATATCATGTGCGCCATGATCCTGATGGGGTTCATCCCCCTGGCGGCCCTACTCCTGCTGGTCGCCTGGCCTGCGGCGGCGGCCCAATACCACGCCAACAACCAGCCCGATTCCTGCCGGGTGCACCTCGTTGACTAGACTACGCGCGGCCCGTAGTGTGGGTCTTGATGTTTGAACTCGTCGCCCCCTACGACCCCGCCGGAGATCAGCCGCAAGCGATTGCGAAGCTGACGGAAGGGCTGCAGGCGGGTGCCAAGCACCAAGTGCTGCTGGGGGTGACGGGGTCGGGGAAGACGTTCACGATCGCCAACGTCATCCGCAACGTGAACCGTCCGACGCTGGTGATCTCGCATAACAAGACGCTCGCCGCGCAGCTCTACGCCGAGTTCAAAGGATTCTTCCCGCGCAACGCGGTCGAGTACTTCGTCAGCTACTTCGACTATTACCAGCCCGAGGCCTACATCCCGCGCACGGACACCTTCATCGAGAAGGATTCGAGCATCAACGACGAGATTGAGCGCCTGCGGCTCTCGACCATGAGCAGCCTCTTTGCCCGCCGGGACGTCGTCGTGGTGGCTAGCGTCTCCTGCATCTACGGCATCGGCAGCAAGGAGGATTACGAGGCGATGGTCATCCCCATCCGTGCCGGGCTGGAGTTGAGCCGAGACCAGTTCCTCCACCGGCTGGTGGACCTGCAATACACGCGCAATGACATCGAGTTCACGCGCGGCCAGTTCCGCGTGCGCGGCGACACCGTGGAGCTGTGCCCCGCCGGTCGTGAAGATGCGCTGCGGGTGGAGTTCTTCGGCGACCAGATCGAGCGGATCACCCGGTTTGAGCCATTGACGGGTCACAAGCTGGAATTGCTGGAGGCGGTGACGATTTACCCCGGCAAGCAGTTCGTCACCCCCTCCGAAAAGCTGCGCCCGGCGGTGCTGGCCATCCGGGAGGAATTGGGCGAGCGCATCGCCTGGTTCGAGAAGCACGGCAAGCTGATTGAGGCGCAGCGCATCAAAATGCGCACGGAGTACGACCTCGAGATGATGGAGGAGATGGGGTTCTGTTCCGGCATCGAGAATTACTCGCGTCACATCGCCGGACGCCCGGCCGG
This sequence comes from Candidatus Paceibacterota bacterium, assembly GCA_035452965.1. Taxonomy (NCBI): domain Bacteria; kingdom Bacillati; phylum Minisyncoccota; species Minisyncoccota bacterium. The sequence continues at coordinate 346,695 of DAOTCE010000001.1, forward strand.
CTCCCGGCCGTGCACGCTCTTTGACTTCTTCCCGAAGGATTATCTGCTGGTCATTGACGAGTCGCACGCCACGGTCCCGCAGATTGGCGGCATGTACGCAGGCGACCGCTCGCGCAAAACGGTGCTGGTCGAATACGGCTTCCGCCTGCCCAGCGCGCTGGACAATCGGCCCCTCAGCTTCGAGGAGTTCCAGGCGCATCAGAACCAGGTCATCTACGCCAGCGCCACCCCCAGCGCCCGAGAATTGGAATGGGCGCGGCAATGCGCGGTTGCCCGCCCCGGAACTGGCCGGTCGGATGGCGTCGCCGAATTGGTTGTCCGCCCTACCGGCCTGGTGGACCCCAGGATCACGGTCAAACCACTGACGGGCCAAATTGACGATCTCATCAATGAGTGCCGGAGCCGGGCCGAGGCCAAAGAACGCGTGCTGGTGACCACGCTCACCAAGCGCACTGCCGAGGAGTTGACCGATTACCTGCGCGACATCGGGATCAACGTGCAGTACCTGCACAGCGAGATTGACGCCATTGAGCGGGTGGAGATTTTGCGCGCGCTGCGCAAGGGCGAGTTCGACGTGCTGGTGGGCATCAATCTGTTGCGCGAGGGACTCGATCTGCCGGAGGTGTCGCTGGTGGCCATTCTCGACGCCGACAAGGAAGGCTTCCTGCGCAGTGAGACGAGCCTGATCCAGACGGCGGGCCGCGCGGCGCGCCACCTGAACGGCGAGGTAATCCTCTACGCCGACGCGCGGACGGAGAGCATCCAGAGGTTCCTGGCGATCTCGGACTACCGGCGGAAGAAGCAACTGGCCTACAACGCCGAGCACCACATCACCCCGCGGAGCGTGAACCGCGCCGTTGAGGAAAGCCTCTCGTCCTATCACGAAACTGCCAGGCAAGCACAGTCCGTCCTGGCTGAATCGGGCGTGGACATAGACCTCAACGACACGATCAGGGAGCTTGAGGAGGAGATGCTGGCGGCGGCGAATAACCTGGAGTTCGAAAAGGCGGCGCTCCTCCGCGACCAGATTCGCGAGCTGAAGCGCGCTGTAACCGGCAGTCAACCGGCGGCTCAGGCCAAAGGGGGCGCTGTGAGGCGGGTGAACTACCGAAAAGGCCGCAAGTCCCCCTCTTCCGGCCGCCGGCAAGTCCCATTCTGAACAAGACATGAAACCGCAAACGCCGCAATCGTGGACCAGCGAAAAGATCCTCGCTCTCGGACGCAACTACCAGGGCGCGGCCGTCCTGGCCGCTGCCGCCGACCTGGACCTCTTCGGCGCGCTCGCGCGCACGCCGCTGACCGCAGCGCAGCTCGCCCGCAAGCGGCAGTGCGACCTGCGCGCCCTGACGGTGCTGCTGGATGCCCTGGCGGCGCTGCGGCTGCTCGTCAAATCCGGCGGCAATTACGTCCTTCCGGCTGGCTTGGACGCCTGTCTGACATCGGATGGACCGCAAAGCGTGCTGGCGATGGCTCAACACCAGGCCAACTGCCTGCGCCGCTGGGCCCAATTGGCCACAGCCGTCAAGACCGGCCGCCCCGTGCGGCGAACGCCAAGCGTGCGCGGCGAGTCCGGTGACGAAGAGTCTTTTATCGGGGCGATGCACAACATCTCCGCGCCCAACGCCGATCGCGTCATCCGGGCCGTGCGGCCGCTCCGGTTCCGGCGCCTGCTCGACATCGGCGGCGCCTCGGGCACCTGGACCATTGCGTTTCTGCGCGCCTGTCCATCAGCGCGGGCCACCTTGTTTGACCTGCCCCACGTCCTGCCCATGGCGCGGCGGCGTCTGGCTGCCGCCAGGCTGGACCAGCGCGTCAAACTCGTCGCCGGCGACTTCACGCGCGGCGCGCTGCCTCCGGGCGCGGACCTCGCGTGGGTGAGTGCCATCGTGCACCAGAATTCCCGCGCGCAGAACCGCGCTTTGTTTGCCAAGGTCTTTGCGGTTCTGACGCCCGGCGGGCGCATTGCCATCCGCGATATCCTGATGGAGGCAGACCGCACTCAGCCGGTGGCCGGGGCGTTATTTGCCGTAAACATGCTTGTCGCCACCAGGGGTGGCGGCACCTTCACGTTCGCCGAATTGCGGCAAGACCTGGAGGCGGCGGGCTTTGTGGAGACCACCGTGGCGCGTGCCGATGAGGCGATGAATGCGATCGTTGTCGCGCGGCGACCTGTTGGGGCCTGACGAAGATTAGCGTCCTTCAGCGGGGCGATGCCTCGTTCTTGCCATGCGGGGCGTCGTTGTACAGTTCCAGCTTGGAATGTCTGTTGGTCGAGATCATGCTTTCATTGTCGCGGCGCAAACTATGCGAATCCGCGAGTTCTGATCAATTTCAAACGCCGAACCCCGGCCCCTGTCGGGTTAGTCTTGAACCCTCACCGGCTCGCGGTGTAGAAATCGATATGCAACAATCGAAACAACCTATGAATACGAAGAAGAGCATTGACCTGCTGAACAAAGGCGTGGCGGACGAACTCCAGGCCGTTCACCAATACATGTACTGGCACTTCCACCTGGACGACCAGGGTTTTTCCCCGCTGGCCTCGATGTTCCGGCGGATCGCCATCCAGGAGATGGGTCATGTCGAGCACCTGGCTGAACGCATCCTCTTCCTGAAGGGCGACGTGCTGATGGTTCCGGCTGGGCCGGTTGAGAAGATTACGGAGGCCAAGGAAATGCTGCTCAAGGCTGCGGCGATGGAACACGAGGCGGTCGGTGTTTACAACCAGTTCGCTCTGCAAGCCGGTCAAAATGCCGACGCTGCCACGAAGCAGGTTTTCGAGTCACTGGTAAACGATGAGGAGAATCACTACGACCAGTTCGACAAGCAGTTGGAGAATATCAAGCGCTTCGGCCTGAACTACCTGGCCCTTCAGTCGTTCGGGAAGGAGCCCGAGAATTCGGAGGAAGCGGAAGATTAAATGGACAGCCGCCGGCTGGTCCGCACGCTGGCCCCAGTGGCGAGCTTGTTCGCCGGTCGAGCGCAGGGTTCCCGAATGCGGTCGCGTTAAGGCGCGGTGGCAATACAGCATTGCCAACCGCGCCTGCTTTGCGAGTATCTGCTAGCATGACAAAGCTCGCTCTCTCCAACACGTTCTTTCGGCCCATCAAACCTCCACTTTAAGGAGTGTGTCACTGACCCTGTACGACCTGTTGCCCCGGGACGAGCGCCCGGCCAACGACGTCTTGCTCGGGCGTTTTCTTGAATACGCCGAGAGCAAGCGGCTCCGGCTATATCCGGCGCAGGAGGCGGCCATCCTGGAGTTGTTTGAGAATAAGAACGTCATCCTCAACACGCCCACCGGCTCGGGCAAGTCGCTGGTGGCGGCCGCGGTGCATTTCAAGGCTATCGCGCAGGGCAGTCGTTCCGTCTACACCTGCCCTATCAAGGCGTTGGTCAACGAGAAGTGGCTCGGGCTGTGCCGCGAGTTCGGGCCGGATAACGTCGGCCTGAGCACCGGTGACGCCTCGGTCAACCGCGACGCCCCCATTCTCTGCTGCACTGCCGAAATACTCGCCAACATCGCGCTGCGCGAGGGCGCGGATGCCGACGTGCAAGAGGTTATCATGGACGAGTTTCACTACTATGCCGACCGCGAGCGCGGTGTGGCCTGGCAGGTGCCGTTGCTGACGCTGCCGCAGGCGCGGTTCCTCTTGATGTCCGCCACCCTCGGCGATACGACGTTTTTCGAGGAGGCGCTGACCCGCCTCAACGGGCGCCCCACCGCCGCCGTTGCCTCCAAAGACCGGCCGGTGCCGCTGGACTATGCCTACTCCGAGCTGCCGCTGGCCACGACGCTCGAAAGCCTGGTCGCGCAAGGCAAGGCCCCGGTGTATGTCGTTCACTTCACCCAACTCGAAGCCGCCCAGAGCGCCCAGGACTTTACCAGCATCAACGTGTGCACGCGCGAGGAGAAGAATGCCATCGGCGCGACGCTCGAAGGCTTCAAGTTCGCCAGCCCCTACGGCCCCGAGATCCGGAAATGGCTCAAGCACGGCATCGGGTTGCACCACGCCGGGCTGCTGCCGAAGTATCGGGTGCTGGTTGAGCAATTGGCGCAGAAGGGTCTGCTCAAGGTTATTTGCGGCACCGACACGCTCGGCGTGGGCATTAATGTCCCCATCCGCACCGTGCTGTTCTCGCGCCTCTGCAAGTACGACGGCCAGAAGACCGGCATCCTGAGCGCGCGCGATTTTCACCAGATTGGCGGGCGGGCTGGACGCAAGGGATTCGACGACCGCGGCTGGGTGGTCGCGCAAGCGCCCGAACATGTGGTCGAGAACCTCAAACTGGAAGAAAAGGCGGCCCGGGCTGGCAAGAAGGTCGTTAAACGCAAACCGCCGGAGAAGAACTTCGTCAACTGGGACCAGAAGACATTTGCCCGCCTCATGGCCGCCCAACCCGAGCGCCTGACTTCCCGGTTCCGCGTCTCGCATGGGATCCTGCTCAACGTGCTCAGCCGCAATGGCGACGGCTGCCAGGCCATGCAGCGCCTCATTCGCGACTGCCATGAAACGCCCAAGGCTAAGAAGGAGCATGGCAAACGCGCGTGGCAGTTGTTCCGCTCGCTGGTGGAGCGCAAGATCATCGAGTTCATCCCCAAGACCGAGGACGGCGCCTACCTGCGCGTCAATGTCGAGCTGCAGGACGACTTTTCCATGGACCAGACGCTGTCGCTCTACCTGCTGGAGACACTGCCTCTGGTGGATCCGCAGCAGCCTGACTTTCCGCTAGTCCTGCTGACACTCGTGGAGTCCATCCTCGAAGACCCGGACATCATCCTCCGCAAACAACTGGACAAGCTCAAGAGCCAGAAGATGGCGGAAATGAAGATGGCCGGGCTGGGATACGAGGAGCGGATGGAGGAGCTGGAGAAGCTGGAATACCCAAAGCCAAACCGCGAGTTCATCTACTCGAGCTTCAACGCCTTTGCCGACAAACACCCGTGGGTGGGGCAGGAGAATATCAAGCCCAAGTCCATCGCCCGCGAGATGTTCGAGTCGTTCCGTTCCTTCTCCGATTACATCCGCGACTACGAACTGCAGCGGGCCGAGGGGATCCTGCTGCGGCACTTGAACAGCGTGTACAAAGTCCTGGCGCAGACCGTCCCCGATGCCGCCAAGACCGACCCTGTGCGGGAGATGGAACTCTACCTGGGCACGATGATTCGCCAGGTTGACTCCAGCTTGCTGGACGAATGGGAAAAGTTGCGCGACCCGAGCTACCAGCGCGCCGAGACCAAGGAAGCCCGGCCACCCGGCGCCGAGGAAGCCGCCGCCGACATCACCCGCGACACCCGGGCCTTCACCGCCGCCCTCCGCAACCGCATCTTCAGCTTCCTGCGCGGCCTGGTAAACGCCGACTTCGAGCAGGCGCTTGCCCATCTCTCCTCCCCGCAGGACCCCGACGGCCAGCCGTGGACGGCCGCGCGGCTGCAGCAGGCGCTCGACAGCTACCATGCCGAGCACGAGCGCATTTGCCTGGACCCGAACGCCCGCAATCTGCGCCATACCTACGTGCTCCCCGCCGAGGACAAGCGAACCTGGCGCGTCCAGCAGATGCTGGTGGACCCGGAAGAGCACAACGACTGGGTAGCAGAGTTCGAAGTGGATCTGGACCGCTCGCGCGAGGCCGCGGAGCCTGTCTTGCGGTTGGTGAGGCTGGGGAACTTGGCTTCGTAGCGCTCGCGAATGTTGTTGCAGTACAAGCCCGAGACCATTACTGAGCGAAGTATTGGGCTGAGCGATTGTCTGGATCACCATCCGCGCATCTGCCCATGAACGAATAAGAACATGAGACTAACTGCCGCACTCTTGCTGGCCGGCGTAACAGCGCTGGCCGTCATGGCTCGGGCCAGCCAGCCGTCCGCCACCGCCGACGCGCCCACCGCCAAGCCCAATGTCCTCATCATCCTCGCCGACGACCTTGGCTTTGGCGACACAGGCTGCTACGGCGCAACCAGGATCCCGACGCCGAATGTGGATCGCCTGGCGCGGGAGGGCCTGCGCTTTCGCGACGCCCATTCGACTTCGGCTACCTGCACGCCGGCCCGCTATGCGCTGCTCACCGGCGAGTATCCCTGGCGCAAAAGGGGAACAGGCATTCTGCCTGGTGACGCTGGGCTGATCATTCCCCCGGGCCGGGCAACGGTGGCTTCCCTGCTCCAACGCGCGGGCTACAAAACCGGGGCCGTTGGCAAATGGCATCTCGGGCTTGGTGGCAAAGGCGGTCCCGACTGGAATGGCGAGCTCAAACCCGGCCCGCGCGAAATCGGCTTCGACTATTCCTTCATCATGCCCGCCACGGGCGATCGGGTGCCGTGCGTGTATGTGGAGAACCAGCGGGTGGTCGGCTTGGACCCGAAGGACCCGATTCAAGTCAGCTACGACAAGCCCATCGGGACCGGTCTGACGGGCAAGGACCATCCCGAGTTGCTCAAGGTGCATCCCAGCCATGGACACAACCAGACTATTGTCAATGGCATCAGCCGCATCGGTTACATGACCGGGGGCAACGCCGCCCGCTGGGTGGACGAGGACATGGCCGACACCTTCACCCGGAAAGCTGTCTCGTTCATCGAACAGAACAAGGGCAACCCATTCTTCCTCTATTTTGCCACCCATGATCCGCATGTGCCCCGCGTGCCTAATCCGCGCTTCGTCGGCAAGAGCGGCTGCGGCGTGCGCGGCGACGTGATCGTGCAGTTTGACTGGTGCGTGGGCGAACTCCTCAACACGCTCAACCGGTTGAACCTGAGCCGCAACACACTGGTGATTCTATCCAGCGACAACGGCCCCGTCGTGGATGATGGCTACCGCGATGGCGCAGTCGAGAACCTGGGCGACCACCGGCCTGCCGGTCCCTTGCGCGGGGGCAAGTACAGCATCTTCGAGGGGGGCACGCGCATCCCGTTCATCACCCGCTGGCCGCAACGCATCCAGCCCGGCGTGTCGGATGCGCTGGTCTGCCACATTGATTTCCTGGCCTCTTTCGCCGCGCTGACCGGGCAGAAGCTGGCCGCCGGTGAGGGGCCGGACAGCCGCAACGTGCTGCCGGCCCTGCTGGGCCAATCGAAGACCGGCCGCGAGCAACTGGTCGAGCACGCCCGCGTGCTGGCCTTGCGGAATGGCCCGTGGAAATACATCGAGCCCGGCACGGGACCAAAGTGGAACGCCCTCACCCGCACTGAGCTTGGCATCGCTCCCGCCGGGCAACTCTATCAGCTCGCGGAGGATCCCGGTGAGACGAACAACGTCATTCAGGCACAGCCGGACCGCGCCAAGAAAATGCTGGAGCAACTGCAGGCGACGCGGCAAGCCGGCGGCACCAGCCCGTAGCGCCTGACCTCAGCCGTTGACCATTTGTTCGTCCCGAAAGTGAGCCGCCTGGCTGATGAGCTGAGCGCTTCCGTTGGTTCGAGGATGAGCAGCGAGATTCAGCGCAGGTGCTGATCGAGAAAGTTGTAGGCGGCTTCGCGGACTTCGGGCGGGAAATTGTGGTCGCAGCCGGGATACGCCGCCTGGAGGACGCCCGGCACGTGGTAGAGGCGATAGACGGCGGAGGCGGCCGTCAGGATTCTGTCCACACTTTGCTGGCGGAAGTTGGCGTCGCGGAGCGGGGCGTTGACAAAGACAGGCCGGGGGGCGAGGGCGGCTATAAGTTCGTAGAAGTCGAATGGGATTTCGGCCAGGCGCCCGCGATAGTCCGCCAGGCGGGGCATGTAGCGGGTTTGGCACCAACCACGCTCGGGCTGCCAGTTGGCGGGGTCGCCGCCATAGTAGTCGGAGAAGGAGTCGAAGCCGCAACTGGAAACGATCACGCTTATCCGCGGGTCGAAGACTGCGGTGTAGATGGCGTTGTGTCCGCCCAGCGAATGGCCGATGGCGCCGAAGCGGCCCTTGCGGACGAAGGACAGCGTTTCCAGCAGATCCAGGGCGCGCATATTGTCCCGGATTGCCTTCATGGTGCCGCTTTGGTAGCCGAGCGCCTTCAGGTCCGGCTGGTAATCGGCCATGAGGGGGTAGGCCGGGGCGATGACGACGTAGCCCCGCTCCGCCAGGTCGCGCCCGAAGGCGCGGTAGTTGCCGCGCAGTTGCTCGACGAGGACGCTGTGGCCGTATTGCATGTCGGTCGAGTGCAACGCCAGGATCGCAGGCAGCTTCTTCTTGCCGTTGAGGGCTTCGTTCGGAATCAGCAGGTAGGCTGGCACGCGCGAGCCTGGCTCTGAGGCATAAGTCACGAGGAGGCGCACATAGGAGCCGCAGTTAGTCCGTTGCTCCGTGCGCAGGTCAAAAGGGCACCACTTCTCCCGGCCCGGCAACGGTCCCATGACCTCCGTCATTCCTCGGAGGATTTCGGCGCGGCGGCGCTGCCAGTCGGATTTGGATTTGACGGGAGCCGCCGCTCCACTGCGCTTGTGGAAGACGAGCAGATTGGTATGCGGAAGGCGCGAGGGGGCAGCCTGAGCGTCCGAAGCGGCCGGACAGCGGCAGGGTATAGACAAACCGAGAAGCAGGAAAGCGATGGCGGCGGCCTTGGCGCCTGACAGTTCCAGCGGATGACTCTGGCGCTCTGGCGTCCTGGGGTGCGGCAGAAGGGCCCGCGGATCGGCAGCTTCAGTATTCACAAGGCGGAATTCACTATTGGGCATCCTCCGGTTCCTCAACCTTCCACTCGTGCACGCCGGCGGCGAAGCCGGGACGAAGCTGTGCGACCAACCGCAGGGCCGTCGTTTTGACCGGGGCGAAGCCTACGGCGCACCACTTGTCCTTGGCAACCGGATAGCCCTCAGCGGCGTTGACTGCCTTCCATGTGCCGCGGTCGAGGTATTCGATACGCCACGAGGCGGGCAAGCGGCACTCGCCGCGGCCGGTGTCATCAAACCAATAGGTCGTGGCGCCGCACGCTTGGACTGGCGTCTGCCAGGTGTACTGGACCCACTCGCTCGTGCCTTTGCGCGGCCACCAATGGCAGCAGGCTGCCGGCTGCTCGCTGCTGTTCTTCGGCTCCAAGCCATCGTTGATGCCTTGTGGCTGGCAGTTGTTGTTCGCGAAGCTCATAGTAACCTTCGCCCGGGTCTCCAGCCCCTGCGCGGCGAGCACCGGTGCCGAAGCGGGCAGCCAGACTTTCATGGCGCCGGCCTGGCGGTTATCCCAAGCGTAGTAGGGAATTGCCTTGAAGGCGACGCGGCGGGAAGCGGCCGGCGGCTGGTAGAGAGTGCGGCCCCACTTTTGCGCGGAGGCGGCGCGAGCTTCGCCAGTGATGGTGACCACGCCACCCAGCAAGTCCGGCTCGCGCGCGGCCTTCAGCTCGGCTTCCAACGGCAGCCACAGCGCGGCAAGTGACTCGAGTTGATCGCACTGCTCCAGGCAATAGACGATGGGGCCGCGCTGGAGAGCCAGCAGCCCGTGGTTGGCCTTCACGTTTGGATTGGCGGCCATCCGCTCAACAGGCATCGGAAGGTCGAGCTCGACGCGGTCGCCTTCCTTCCATTCGCGGTCGAGGACCACGTAGCCGTGCTGGAGAGTCGTCGCCTGCACCGCGCGATGGTTAACCGTGACGCTGTGCTTTCGGCACCACCCGGGCACGCGCAGCCTGAGGGTGAACCTCGTCTGTGTCGCGGGCGCCAGTTCCAGCGTCACCCTGCCGTCCCACGGATAGTCGGTAATCACCTTGATCGTCACAGCGTTGTCGCCGACCTTGGCCTGCGCCGAGCCTTGGATGTAGAGGTTGACGTAGAGCGAGTCAGCGCTGAAGGCGTAGGCATAGCCGCCCAACGCGGCAAGCGTGCGCGTCACATTCGGCGGGCAGCAGGCGCAGCCGAACCAGGGTGAGCGATGATGGTTGCCGGCGCTCTCCAGCGGGTTGACGTAGAAGAACTTCGTGCCGTCCCGGGAGACGCCGGAGAGCACGCCATTGTAGAGCGCGCGTTCGAGGGCGTCGGCGTAGCGCGCCTCGCCGTAGAGCAGGGCCAGGCGATGGGCCCATTGCGCCAGGGCGATGGTCGCGCAGGTTTCCTGATAGGCGGTGAGGTTGGGCAAGTCGTAATCCACGGTGAATCCCTCATTGTGCGCGCTGGGGCCGATGCCGCCCGTAATGTACTGGTTGCGCTCGGCGGTGTTGCGCCAGACGCGGTCGAGCATCCTGAGCAGGCGCTCATCGCCGGTCTGCGCGGCGACCTCGGTAGTGCCCGACATCAGGTAGGCCGCCCGGACGGCATGGCCCTTGATGTTCTGGTGGTCGTAGATGGGCACATCGTCCTGGAAGTAGGAGCCGTCATACTTGTCCAGCGGCGTGTGGTGCTCGGTGGCAAAGAACTTCCTCCCGCGGTTCTCGACGAAGAACCGCGCCAGCTCGAAATAGCGCGCGTTGTCGGTGACGCGCCACAGCTTGACCAGGGCCAACTCGATTTCCGGGTGCCCCGGGTAGCCGAGGCGCTTGGGTGGCGGGCCAAACACCGAATCGATGTAGTCCGCAAAGCGCGCGGCGATGTTCAGGAAGTTGGTCATGCCGCTGGCCTGATAATGCGCCACGGCCGCCTCAAACATGTGGCCGGCGCAGTAGAGCTCGTGCCAGTCGCGCAGGTTCGTCCAGCGCCTGGCGGGCTCCTTGACCGTGAAGTGACTGTTGAGGTAGCCGTCGGGCTGCTGCGCTCTGGCGAGAAGGGCGATGATGTCGTCCAGTTGCTTTTGCAGCGCCGGGTCGGGACGAGTGGCGAGCGAGTAGGCCACGGCTTCGAGCGCCTTGTAGAGGTCCGAATCCATGAAGACTGGCCCGCGATAGCCGTTAGTCGCGCCGCGTGCGGCCAGGCGTATGTCCTCCAGGTTGCCCGCCTCCTCCAGCTTCTGGAGGCTAAAGGGGGTGCTTGTAACGCGGTTCGTCTCTCGTCGTGGCGCCCAGAAGCTGTCCTGTATCGCCACATCCGGGAACGGCACAGGCTGGAGTTTAAGCAACGATTGCTCCGCTCCGGCCGCAAGCGGTGCGGACAAGAGGATCGCGGCGAGCGTCGCGGGCATCCAGGTGCAGGTGTTATGCGCTGAACTGTCCGTGCGGCGGTGGCTGGCCGTGCTCCAACTTGCGCAAGCGTGACTCCGCCCCAGCCAATCCGTCAGGTATTCCGTCCATTTCGAGTGCATAAGATTACTCACGTGTCGGCCACATGGTCGGTGCGGCGGGGAATCTGTCAATCCTCTTCCAGCAGCAGAAGCGTCCTCCGTTGCACAGGAGTTTGTGATCTGAGTCTAAGGGGACACTACTGCCGCCAGAAGCTTCTTGATCTCTTTCAAGCGCGCCCCGGCCTGCTTTCGGGTCAGGCGCGGAAACATGTTTTCTACCATGACGTAGTCGTTATTCCGGGTGAGCATGAGTCGGTCGTCCCGGACCTCCATCTCGGTGACGGCCCGATCGCTCGCCAGCAACTTGATTTCCGCCACTTGGAGCAGCAGCGCCAATGGCGGTGGTATCAAGCCAAACCGGTCGCGCAGTTCCCGCTCCAGGCCGTTGAGCCCCGCCTTGTCTGTCACTTGGGCCAGCTTCCGGTAAACCTCGATGCGCTGGCGCGCATCGGATATGTAGCGGAACGGAATATAAGCGAAAGCTGCGCCTTGGCTGCGGGCCTCCGAGCTTGCACTGCGGCCTTCAGCCGTCGAGTGCTCCTCGGCCGGTCCCAGCGCCAGGAAGTCCAGCCGCACCTGCACCTCGACCCGCGGCTTGATCTGCTCGCCCTTTAACCCGGCGATGCTCTGCTTGAGCAACTCGCAGTAGAGTTCAAATCCCACCGCCGTGATGTGCCCGCTCTGCTCGGCGCCCAGCAGGTTTCCCGCGCCGCGGATTTCCAGGTCGCGCATGGCGATCTTGAAGCCGCTGCCCAGGGTTGAAAATTGCTTGATCGCGCTCAAGCGCTTGCGCACGTCCGTGAGCAGCCCCCCGTGGCGCGGCAGCAGCAGGTAAGCATAGGCCTGGTGCTTGTAGCGGCCGACCCGGCCGCGCAATTGGTAGAGGTCGCTGAGCCCGAACCGGTCGGCGCGGTCAATGATGATCGTATTGGCATTCGGGATATCCAGCCCGCTTTCGATGATGGTAGTGGACAGCAGCACATCGGCCTCGCCATTGACGAACTGCGTCATCACCTCCTCTAGATCATCGCTGTGCATCTGGCCGTGTCCGACGACAATCCGGGCGCGCGGCAGCAGCGTCTGCAGCTTTTGAGCCATGGTCGCAATGGTCATCACCCGGTTATGCAGGAAGAACACTTGCCCGCCGCGGTTGATCTCCCGCTGGATGGCGTCCCGGATGACGCGCTCGTCGTAGGGGGTGACGATAGTCTCCACCGGGAGCCGGTCGTGCGGGGGGGTCTGAATCGTGCTCATATCCCGCGCGCCCGTCAGCGCCAGGTAGAGCGTGCGGGGAATAGGCGTGGCGCTGAGCGTGAGCACATCCACCAGCCGGCGCAGCATCTTGAACTTCTCCTTGTGCATCACGCCGAAGCGCTGTTCCTCGTCAATCACCACCAGGCCAAGGTCCTTGAACGCGACGTCGTTTTGGAGGAGCCGGTGAGTGCCGATCACAATATCCACCGCGCCGGCCGCCAGGTCGGCGACCACCTTCTCCTGGGCGCTGCGGGTGCGGAAGCGCGAGAGCAGTTCGATCCGTATCGGGTAATCGGCCATGCGCTCTCGGAAGGTGTTGAAGTGTTGTTGCGCCAGGACCGTTGTGGGAACCAGCACCGCCACCTGTTTGCCGTCCAGCACCGCTTTGAACGCGGCCCGAATGCCGACCTCGGTCTTGCCGAAGCCGACATCGCCGCAAATCAGGCGGTCCATCGGCTTGGGACGCTCCATATCGGCCTTGGTCTCCCCAATGGCCTGGCGCTGGTCGGGCGTTTCCTCGAAGATAAAGGCGCCCTCAAACTCCCTCTGCCAGGGGGTGTCCGGCGCGAAGGCGTGGCCCGGCTGCGATTCGCGGGCGGCCTGGATAGCGAGCAAATCGCTGGCGACATCCCGCACCGCCCGTTCGGCCTGCGCCTTGGCCCTTGCCCAACGTGTGCCGCCCAGCGTGTTGAGGGGAGGGCGCGCCTTGCCGGTGCCGACATATTTGCTGACCATGTGCGCTTCGGTGACCGGCACAAAGAGCCTGGGCGACGGCTGCTCCGTGTCGGCCGGGGCGTATTCGATCACGAGGCATTCCTGGCCAACATGAGCGGTCGCGGCGGCGCCTACGGTCGGCTTCGTGCCCGCGCCCGCGGGCAGGACTTGCAGCCCGAGGTAGCGCCCAATGCCATGCTGGACGTGCACGACATAGTCGCCTTCCTCAAGTTCGGTAAAATCAATGTCCAGCGCTGAGCGTGTGGCTTGTGCGTGCGGCGACTTCAGCCGCCGGGGGCGCTGTACCCTGTAACGCCCAAAGATCTCCGCATCGGTCACCACCACCAGCTTCGCCGCGTCGCATAGAAAGCCTCGGGCCAGCGTGCCCAAGTGTGTCCGAAGCCTGGAGTCTGCAACCTGAGTGCTGGTGGCACCGGGCGCAAGGGCGCCCCGCTCGCCCGGACCACGAGCCGTCCTGGTTTGCAGGGGCGGCCCGACTTCCTGCGTCAGGCCGTATTCATCCCAAATCTCGCCGAATCGCTGGCGCTCGCCGTCATTGTTGCAGAACACATGCACCGCCCAGCCTTGGCGCAGCCAGCGGTGGAGTTGGGCGAAGAACTCCCGCCGCTGCACCTCTACTACCGCCGGCTCGGGCGCGCGTTCTGGCAGCGGACGAAATGGTTCCAGGCTTTCGAAGTGCGGAGTGCGGAGCGCGGGTGCCGGACGGGTGCTTGCCTCGTTTGCTTCAAGCGATTGGATATTGGTAATGCCAGCTTCCCCCTCACCCGCCGTAAATGACATCCTTTCCCCCTTGGAGGGGGAGAGGGAAGGGGTGAGGGGATCGTTCGTGCTGCCGGCGATAATGGGAAGGGCTGGTGTGAGGGGGAGAGGGCCCTCCCGGGTTCCGTCTTCATCCGTCTCGTTTCCCAAAGCATCCACGCCTGGCACGGCCTCACTTACTTCCAGCCGGGTCATCCCGCGCTTAACAGCCTGCTCTTGAAAGGCTCCCCACGGCATGAATAAAGGATCTCCCTCTGGAACCAGCCTGGCGTATTCCTCAGCCCGCTCCGCCAGTAGCTCCGGTTCGCACAACAGCAGTATTGTCTCTGATGGCAGGTGGTCCAGCAGTGATCCGAGAAAGGAATGAGGGGCGAGGGTTGAGGGCTCAGGATTTTCTGCATGCATCCGCTTGAGAAGGCCCAGCTCTCCCGCAGGCGGGATAGTGACTGATCTGATTGTCTCCCGCGAAATTTGTGTTAGCGGATCAAACTGCCGCAATGATTCCAGCTCGTCGCCGAAGAATTCGAGTCGCACGGGCCAGGGGCCAGTGAGCGGATAGACGTCCAGGATTCCGCCGCGCAGGGCAAGCTCGCCCCGCTGAGTCACTTGCGCCTCAATCTCATACCCCTGCGCTTCGAGCCCCTCGACCAACGCCAGCGGATCAATGCGGTCGCCGCCCGTCAGCGTGCGTGTGCGATCGCGGATTGACTCGGGCCGGAACGTGCGCTGGAGCAGTGCCACAACGCTGGTGACGATGGGGGGCGGACATGGCGCACCGGGGGTTGCGCATTGCGTGAGCGCGACCAACGTCTCCAGGCGCTCGCTGATGACGTCCAAGTGCGGGAGCCGAGCTTCATGCGGCAGCACTTCCCAGGGAGGATAGAATAAGGGCTGGGGGGTGAGGGGCGACGGTTGGGGGACCGCCTTCGGCTGCCGGGTCTCGGCCTTCAGCTTGCCCTTGGATTTCGGGGCCGGGTCATCGGGAATCCCCGCGCGTTCTTCTGCCATCGCCAGCCACGTCGCCAAATCCTGCTGTGCCGTTTCCTGCGCTTTGAGCCCTTCGGTGACGACCACGATCGGGCGTGCCGGGAACAGATGCTGCACCAGCGCGGCCAGGAACGGTTGCGCCGCGGCGCTGATGCCATCTAGCGACAACACCCCCCCCTTCTCCAGGCGCCGCGCCAAGGTTTGCACGGCGGGAGCCGCCGACACTCGAGCGAATAATTCGCTTGCCGCTGCGATTTCCAAATCCTGCGCCAAGCTGTGGCAAGGTCGCAGCCGCCAACAGCCGCGTCAAGGCAGTAGCGGGGTGGTCACTCCCACTCGATCGTCCCCGGGGGCTTGCTGGTGATGTCGAGGCAGACGCGGTTGACGCCTTTGACTTCGTTGATAATGCGGTTGGAGAGCTTCTCCAGGAGGTTGTAAGGCAGCTTTACCCAATCGGCGGTCATGCCGTCCTGCGATTCCACGGCCCGCAGCGCGATGGTGTAATCGTAAGTCCGCTCGTCGCCCATCACCCCGACACTGCGCACCGGCAGGAGCACGGCAAAGCTCTGCCAAATTCGGCGATACCAGCCGCTCCGCTTCATCTCCTCGATCACGATGGCATCAGCGTTGCGCAGTATTTCCAGGCGTTGCGGCGTGACCTCGCCGAGAATCCGCACCGCCAGGCCCGGCCCCGGGAACGGCTGGCGCCATACGATTTCGCGCGGCAGGCCCAGTTCGAGTCCGAGTTGCCGCACCTCGTCCTTGAAAAGGCACTTGAGGGGCTCGACCAACTGGAACTTCATCTTCCGGGGCAGCCCGCCGACGTTGTGATGGCTCTTTATCATGGCCGCGGGATTTCCACCGATAGGCACCGATTCGATGACGTCGGGGTAGAGCGTGCCCTGCGCCAGGAATTTCGCCTTGCCGGCCCGCCGCGTCGCCGCTTCGAACACTTCGATGAACGTCCGGCCGATGACCTTGCGCTTCCTTTCGGGGTCGGTCACACCTTTGAGCCGGCGCAGGAATAGACGCGACGCGTCCTCGTACTGAAGATTGAGCTTGAAATGGCGGCCAAAAACCTCCCGCACCACCTGTGCTTCGCGTCCGCGCAACACACCGTTGTTGACGAAGATGCACGTAAGCTGATGCCCGATGGCCCGGTGCAGCAGGGCCGCCGCTACGCTTGAATCCACCCCGCCGCTCAGACCCAGGATCACCTTTTCGTGACCGACTTGCGCGCGGACGGCTTCGACGGCTTGCTCGATGTAGTTGCGCATCGTCCAGCCCTTGCCGCAGCCGCAGATATTGTGGACGAAGCGAGCGATGATTTCGCGTCCGCGCGGCGTATGAACCACCTCCGGGTGGAACTGCAAGCCGAACATCTTCGCCGCGCGATTCTCAATGGCCGCGTAGGCTGAGTTTTCCGTCACGGCGACCGCTTTGAATCCGGCGGGAAGCTTCGTCAGCTTGTCGCCGTGGGAGTTCCAGACCTGCAAAGTGGTCGGCAACTTTGCCAACAGGGGGCAGGAGGGGCTCTTGATCCGCAGCGTGCCTTTGCCATATTCGCGCTTCTGGCCCGGCTCGACCTTTCCTCCGAGATACTGCGCCAGGAGTTGAACGCCGTAGCAGATGCCCAGCACCGGGATGCCAAGCTGGAAAATGGCCCGGTCCGGCAGCGGCGCGTTCTTTGCATAGACGCTGGAGGGGCCGCCCGACAGGATCAGCCCCTTGGGATTGAGCCGCGTGATTTCGCGCGCGGGCGTGTCATAGCGCAGGATGACCGAATAGACGTTGCACTCGCGGACGCGGCGCGCAATGACCTGCGTGTACTGCGAACCGAAGTCCAGGATGACAATCTGCTCCGTCACTGCGGGATCACCTTGACCTTCCCGGCAGTGGCGTCGTAATCCAGCTTCATGCCTTGCGGCGCGTCAGGGACCTTGGGAATGAACTTCGTCTCCACCAGTTCGTTCAGGTCTTTGGGGTAGCGCCCTTGATCCACATGGAACAACTGGATCGCCTGGTTGAGTGAGGTTGTATCCACCGTCTTGACTGCTTTTTGCTGCGCCTTGCCCAATGCTCCCACATAGTCAGCCGGCGCGCTCAACGGGCTGCTGCCGCTGGCCGCGCCATCGGCTGGCGGGTCCGGTTGGTTGGACGATTCACCGCACCCAGCCAACGCCAGCCCCGCCGCCAAACAGAGACAGAATGATCTTCGCACGGCCCAAGTCTAATTCCCGGCCCGGTGAATCCAAGCCAAAGAATAGAAAGGCCGGGCAAGAACTTTGCCCGGCTTGAGACCGTTATCCCAAGGTTGAGTTGGGAAAGCTGACTGACTAATTGGAGCCCGGCGGAGGCGGAGCCACAGGAGCCGCAGGCGCCACGTTTGTGTCAGGTGGTTGCGGCGTATCATCTGAAGGCGGGTTGCACCCCGTCAGCACTGCGCCGATGACCACCCCGACCAGTACGACAAGAATATATAACCTTTTCATAGTAGGGATAACCTTGACCCAATGTGCTGAAAGGACAAGCGCTTTTTTTGATTCTTCACGAATTGCCGGGGAATACCGAGGGCGATCCGCCGTCTCGGACTCCCCTGCCTCCCTCCAGAACCCCCGCGGGACGGGCTCGACGTCATTGCGGTCGTCGCGCGCTGGCAGTGGCTTGCGGCTGGCTGGGCGATCGCCTGGGAGTGTGGACGGGCTACGGTGTGTATCCCATGGGGAGCGCTCCCCATGGGATACACACCGTAGCACCACCGTGTTGTCACCGTATCGCCAAGCCAAGGGTGCTGGGGTCAGCGGGGGCTGTAGAAGGCAGGCAGGCAGCATTACTGTCCAAAATTTGGACAGTGCGCGGGTTGGAGATTGGGAGGGCACAACCGGTTTTCGCCGGGGTGCAGGAATGACCTTGTATTTCCTGTGCTTCGGCTGTCCGTGATGGACCCCTTTCCCGGGGTTATTCAAGCCAATTGCCAGGTCAGGTATTGAGGTAGGTTTTGGGGAACTTCCAAGGGGCGCGATATCTCGGGACGGCGAGTCGGGCAGCTTCGGTATCACCGACAATTCTCTCAGACCTGGCGTCGAAGCGTATGGTCCGGCCCAGCTTCAGGGAAAGGAGGCTCAGTGCGATCGGCACGTCTACCCGCATGTGATAGAACACGCTGCAAGAGGGCTGCTGGCGGGACTTAATGCAATCAAGCCACTCGCGCTCGTGGCCCGGTGATGGGGGGATGGATTGGGGCGGCGTTTCAAAGCCGTTCATCTTGTCGCCTTCGGGGATGACTTTAAGTGTGCCGTAGTCCGCGGCCAGCGTCCCGTTGGCGCCGTGGAAGTACATGCCCAGGCGGCGCCGTGGCTTGGGGTCGCCCTCGAAGTCGAAGCCGTAGCTGTTGGTGAGTGAACTCATCCAGGTCATTGTCAGGCCTGGGTATTGCCAAAGGACCTCGTGATTGTCATAGGCGTCGCCATCGTCTTTGAGCAAGTAACGGCCGCCGGAGGAGCTTGTGCTCAGCGGGAAACCAAGGTCCAGCGCCCAGACCGGCAGATCAATGATGTGCGGCGCCATTCCCGGCGTCCAACCACCGCTGTATTCCATCCACGAGCAATGATTGTAGGAGTTGTTGGCAAGGATGGGATTGAATGGTCGCAGCGGGGCGGGGCCGCACCACAGGTCCCAGTCGAGTCCGGCGGGTTGCGGCGTGGGTGGGCTTTGGCCCACGCCGTCGGGCAGTTGGTTCATGACGTTGAAGGTCCGGATGGTGCTGACCGGACCCAGGTTGCCCGAGCGGATGAGTTCGACGACGCGCCGGTAATTCTCGCTCGCGTGAATCTGCGTGCCGACCTGGCTGATGCGGTTGTGTTTCTTCACCGCGTTGCGGACGGCGAAGCTTTCCGCCAGGTGCCGGGTCATCGGTTTCTGCAGGTAGATATCCTTGCCGGCCTCGCAGGCCGCGATCGCATTCAGGGCATGCCAGTGCGGCGGGGTGGCGATGATGACCGCGTCGAGGTCCGGTTGCTGGAGCATCTGCTGGAAATCGCGGTAGCCTTTGCAGGTGTCCTTGAACTGCTGAACAACCGCGGCGCGGCGGGATTCCCATACATCGCAAGCAGCGGTGATGACAACATCAGGCTCTTTGGCGCAGTTGGCGAGGTTCGCGCGGCCCATGCCACCGCATCCGATGAGGCCAACGTGAATGCGGCTATTGGGGCCGGGCTTGGGCCGGGCGGCAGGCTGTGCGCCGGCGACCAGGTGCGGGGCGGCAAAGCCGATGGCAGTGATGGTGGCAGCCTTCTCCAGAAAGGCGCGGCGACTGATGGGGCGATCCTGATTCATGAGAGACATTTAACCTTGTCGCACAACATTGACACGGTTTTTCTTGCAGTCGCGCCGCTGGGCCGCGGCGGACATTCCGGGGCGGCTATTGCTCGTCCGTCAGCACGTCCAACTCCGCGATGCTGGCGTAAGGCCTGCCGTTGACTTCGGACCGGGCCACCAGCTTCACGTACCGCGCGCGGATCGGTTTCTCGAAGCGCACCGCCTGAAGCTGGGTGCTGTCGGGCCATGTCGCCGTGGCCGTCGGCGCGGCCCATGAAGTTGGGTCGGAGCTGCAGTAGATTTCGCATTCGGCGATGCGGCCATTGGCGCCGTCCTGGCGCGGCAGATAGGTAATGCCGCTGAGCGCCACGGGGTGTCCCAGATCAATGATCAGATGGTGCGGCATGGGGTCGCTGCGCGGCTGCCAGCGCGTGTGCCAAATGGTGTTGGGGTTGCCGTCAATCGCGTTCGCCGCGACGTTCCCGTTTGCGCCGTCCTCGCTGTCGGCCTCGAGTACTTTGGCTCCCAACGCCGCGAGTTTCGAGGGTGAAACCCGGTCCAGCAGCCCGGCCAAGGCGTCCTTGTTGACGGCGACCTTCGGGTTGAAGTCGGAACCGGCCATGTAGCCGAGCAGACTGTGGAGCATCTGCCGGGCGACGGGGTTTTGGTCGAGGTGGTTTCTCAAATCAATGCTGCAGACCAGAACCCTGCCCTTTGCGACTTTCGCCTCGAACACCAGGCCGAGTTTGCGGCCCGTCACCCAGTCGTCTATGACTTGCACGATCGGTTGCAATTCCCTGGGCAGGTCCTTGAGGATCATGGCGCCAGCCCGGCTGACGAGGTGCCACCATTGCCAATTGCTGTGGAAGTCAGTTGGGAATTCCGCCAGGGCCGGATGTTTGGGGTCGCACAAGATCCCAAGCGTCGTAGGCGGTTGTCGGCGGGTCCACGCCGTATTCCAGAAGATGCTCGAGAAGCCTAGCGCGACCTTGCCATGCCTGTCGCCCTTGACTCTGTTCGGCGGAAGCATCAGCAGCACCTTGCCGCCGGCTTCAAGCGCTGCCAGCGCCCGGTCGTCCAGGACCTCGGTCACCAGAGAGTCCGGTAACGGATGAGTATCCACTTTGGGCGGATAGACCCATACGTCCCAGTCATTCTGAAACTCGGGGGCCGGGGCTGAACCCCTGGAAGGCTGGTTGAGAGTCACCACCAGCCTGTAACGAGCGGGAGCCGGCACCTCTTGCAGGTCAATGCTTGCGCGGCCCCGGCCTATCCCGTTGCCGATTGCGATGTCAGAAACCGGGAGCTCGCCGCCGGCAACGACTCTTTGATCGTCCCCCACCAGCGTCCAGGTCGTAGCGACTTCCTTAAGCGGGGCCGGGCCGAAGTGGGCGACTTCGATGTCCGCTTCGAGTTTCTCGTCGGTGGTAAACACGCGCTTGCCCAGGCGCGCCAAAGGCACGGTGCGGTTGCAGAAACGGCTGTATTCTTTCGCAGTGACGTAACCCTTTTCGTCCCAAAACGGATCGAGCACGCCGACCAGCGCCGTGCCTTGGCCGGGGAAATCGTGCAGGTCGAGCAGTTGGAAGCCCCCCATGCCCGGCGTGCGCAGCGCGGACTCGATGTCCTCCTTGTAACAGAGCGTCTGCAGCTTTCCGGACGCAAGCAGGAACCGATGCGCGAGATCGCCCATGCCGTGCGCGCGCAACGTTTGGCGGAAAATCTCGAAGTTCTTCGGCTTCAGGCAGCCCCGGTACTTGGAAATCTCGTCGAAGTTGGGATAGACGCACCACTGGCCGATCTCATGGCTGATGACGGGGACGGTGCGTTTCTGGATGTAATCCCGGTAATCCGTCTGCGTTTCCGGCGGCTGGGCGTTGATGCGCGACTTGAGTCCTGCGCCCCAATGCTGCACGCGCGGGTCGGGGGTGACGTGGAACTGATTCTCTGGCAGCTGCGGCCAGCCGGCGCCGCTCGACCAAAGGCGGCGCGGGTCCTGCGTTTTGAAGTGCTCCACCCATTTGGCCAGGTAAGCGGCGGCGTTCTGACCGCCGGGCTCGTTGCCGTGGGGCATTAGCACGAAGGAGGGGTGATTGCCGTAAGCCTTAAGGATGCGGTCCGTCTCATCATAAACCCACCGGTCCACCGGCTTGCCGTCGCCAAGGGAGGTGGATTGGTTAGGCCAGCACGTCTCGACCTGGTAATAGAAACCGAGTTCGTCCGCCGCGACAAAAGCTGCTTCCGGCGGGCAGTAGGAGTGAAACCGGATCAGATTGAGCCCGTAGGCTTTGGCGATGCGGATGATGCGCTTCCAGGATTCCACCTCGGTGGGCGGATGGCCCGTGAGCGGAAAGATGCAGCATTCAAGTGTGCCGCGGAAAAAGGTCTTGCGGCCATTGATGAGGAACTGCGTGCCATCAGTGGTGATTTGGCGCAGGCCGAAGGTGACCTCGCGTTCGCTCGCGACGATTTGCCCGCCGACTTCGCCGCGGAGCTGGGCGCGGACGGTATGAAGGCTGGGCGTGAACTCATCCCACAGTGGCGCATCCGGAGCGAGCGTAGCTTCGGCCTTGGTGGTCAGGTCAGCGGCAGGTGTATCGAGATTCTGGCTGACGGGCAGGCGTGCGGCCTTTCCATCACGCTCAAAGAAGAGCGACAGCTTCCCCTCGAAACGCTGCCGAGCGGCGTTGGTGGCGGTCACGACGACGCGCACCGATCTTGTCGCCACATTCGGATAGACCTGCACGTCCTCAATCCACACCGGCGCAGTCGCCCGCAGGCTGACGTCCCCCACGATCCCGTTCCAATTGCCCTGCGTGTGATCGCTGATGCAGTGGGAGTTTTCGCCCACATCCACCACCAGGCTGTTGTCCACCCGGATGGTGAGCCGGTGTTTGCCGGCGGCCGGCGTCGTGCTGAGATCGTATTCATGCGGCGTCGAAAGGCTGCGGTTGGAACCGAACGCCTCGCCATCCACCCAAACGCGGGTTTCCCAATGCGGTCGCTCCAGGGTCAGCACAATCCGCCTGCCACGCCAGGCCGGTGGGAACTCAATCTCCCGCTGGTACCAGGCCGCGCCGGCGTAATACTTCTCCGGCTGGAGCCAGAATGGGACTTTGACGTTACCCGGCTTCCGATGCTCGGCATATTCCGGCGCGGTGAACCAGGACTTGTCCACGATGCTCCCCGTCCATTTGGTTGCGACCGACACGTCATCACCGATGCCTTGAGCGGACAGCGAGCCGGGCAGATTGATCCCGTCCGGGAGCGACCGCTCGAACCACCGTTCCTCGATTCCAGCGTTGCGGCGATCCAATCTGAACTGCCATCGTCCGGCCAGCGAGATGCGGTCGGCCTGGGCCGCCGCCCCTTGGGAGCCACAGATGCCGATGAGCATTGCGCCGGCACCAAACAGGAGTGAGAAGCGGGTTAAAGAGTTGCTCTTCATCGGTCGGAGTGTGCGGTTGAGCGCCTTCGCCCAAAAGAGAAATCTCTCCCGCCCGTTTCCGCAGGGCGCGCGGGTTGGCGGCGGCTCAAGGTTCAGCCGTCGTGGACCCAGGCATGCTCCGCCTCACTCTTGCTGCGCCGGTAGTGGTTTGAAATGCCGGTCGCGAATTTCAATGACGCCATAGCCCATGCCGTCGAATGAAAGCGGCACCGTATCGTCCTTCAGGGCAACGGGGATTCTGGTAAGCGCATCGAAGGCGCGCAACGTTCCGGAAGCCAGGCCCAGCCGCTTGCGGTCAAGGCGAAAAGTGCTCCTGAGCGGCTCGCGTTTCAGATGGCTGACAAAGAGCAGCGCTTTACCGGGGTGCAGGTAACTGCTGATCTTGACTGACTCATCCCCCGCGGTTGCGCCCGACCCGCTCCAGTACGGCAGCCAGCGGGCGGAGCATGCCCCGAAACTATCCATGGCGCGCCAAATCGGACTGATTTGCGCCAGGGTGCGCGGATACGGCCTGACCTCCACACCGTGGAGCCACGCTAACGCAATCGCCTCGGTCAACGTGAAGGGGCGGTTCTCGTAGCACAGGAACTCCGCGTCGAGCCCATGCGCGTAGCCCATGAACTCGGTGCGGAAAATGTGCAAAGGCAGCTCGAACTTATCGCTGGCCTTGAGCGTCTCGAACTGTTCGCCGTTCCAGTAGCTGTCACAGAAGGCCAGTGTCGGCAGCGTCAGGCTGGCGGACATGTGCGCGTCGAGAATAGCATCCGGACGATGCCGGCGGACCGTGTCCGCGATCCGGCGCATCAGTTGGCGGGAGGCCAGCATCGGGTAGTCGGCCCGCAGGTTGCCGTCGCTGTCCTTCCAGCCGCAGCCATGGGCTTGGTTATGGCAGCGAAAAGCCTCGCTGGTGCCGTCGAAGTAGAGGCCGTCCAGTTCGTATTCGGCGAACAACTGGTCAATCCCCTTGACCAGCCAATCTGCCCATCCGCTGCGAGCGCAGGTGGCGTCAAAGGCGCGAAACTCGGTGCGATAGGGAGTGCTCCACGGAATGAGCGGCATGACGGACCACTCGTCGTGATGTCCCTGCAAATCCGGAGCGCGGCGGGCCAGACCGTAACCTACGTAAACCAGCAGCTTGATCTGCCGCTTGTGACATTCCCGGATCAGCCGCCGGAGCCGCTCGCCGTCAAGCGGTGTTATCTGGCCGTAGTAGTCGGTCCAATCGTCGTGAATGACCGCGGTTTTCACCCCGGCGTCCCGCAGCGTATCCAACTGCATCCGCCCATCTGGTCCGGGCGCGCAGGCCGCGTAGGTGATGTTGTGCAGGATTCGGGCGCTGGCCCGCCAGGCGCAGGAGACCGGCTTTAGCGGGCTCGCTTGCAGGCCAAACCGAAGGGTGATTGGGGCCGAAATCGTCACCTCATGATCGAGCAGCGTCGTGCTGAATAGCACCACGTTCCCCTGCGTGCGGGCCTGGAGGGCGCGTGTTGGCTCCCGGAGCGACCAGCCTCTGGCCGATTCGGCGCACCAGGCCAAGCCGCGTTCTTCATCGCCCAGCCAGACGTACGGCCTGAACTTGTCCGACCATTGGCCGCCAAGTTCAGGCAGCCCGGAAGAAAGATACGTCCAGGTGAAGTTCGCCGCGTGCAGGTACTTGGCGGTGGCGGCCCGACGGGGGATTTCCAGCCGAAGCAGACTCAGTTTGACCGGCTGCTTCGGGCAGAGCTCGAACTCGTACCAGCAGAGCCCGTCGCATTCGCCGGTCATGCGCGCCGTGATGCGGCAGGCAGCCGATTCGCCGGTCCATTCCCAAGTGGCCTTGTCGGCGGTGTTCGTGATGACTCTGCCCTTTCCCTTAAGCCCGGCTAGGACATCCGGTTCCGTGACCACGCGGACGGGAGCGGCCAGCAGCGGTTGGCCGGCGGCCACAATCTGCCTGGGCAGCAACAGCTTTCCCAAATCCGTCTCGCGCCCGAGGCAGCGGAACTGCGAGCTGGAGGCCTTCACGGGCGTGTAAGGGGCCGGCAGATCCGGGCTGGCTGCGAGCAGGGGGTAGCCGCAGAGTAGCGTGGGCAGGAGAACCGTGTGGAATCGCATAGGAAGCTGAGCTTGCAGGTGGAGGTTCAGGAAGGCCGCGGCGTGTTCACTTGGCGCGGAGCAGGAGCATGGGCACACTGATGCTGTGCTGGACCTTGAAGGCCGTGGTGCCGAGCACCAGGTCGGCCATGAATTGGTGGCCGTGCGTGCTCATCGCTACCAGGTCGCACCCTTTCCGCTGGACCCAGCTCACGATTTCCTTCACAGGTTCTCCGTAGGCCAACTCCGCTTCGACCGAGATGCCCGCGGCCGCCAACTCCGCCCGAACCCGCTCCAGGCCGGCCTTGCCCTCCTCGACTTCCGTGCCGGCGGCATCCGTCCCGTGGTACTTGGCGGGCACCCCGCTGGCCACGTGCAGCAACACCACCCGGCTTTGCATCGCCCGCGCCAGCAGCTTGATGTGTTCAATGATCGCGCGATCGGTAGGCGTGCCCTCCAGGGTCACAAGTATCTTCTTATACAGGCTCATAAATGTAATTGGTCTCGCGGTTGGGCTCTGGTCGCGCTCAGCCGCTGGAAATGATGCGCCAGGCTTCCTTGAGCGACGCCGGCAGACTATAGAGGTCCATGGCCGTAATCAACAGCACGCTGCCCCAGCCCAGGATCAGCAGGAACCAGCCGTTGGCCCACTGGCCCATCCTCCGGCGCGATGACGTGAAGTGCAGCAAAGGGAACAGGGCCAGTGGCAGCATCAGCCCGAGGGTTACCTGGCTGAGATTGATCAGGTCCGTGATGCTGTCCGCTCCGCGCACGCTGACCAGCCAGACTGCCGGAATAACGGCGAACAGGCGGGAGATCATCCGCCGAATCCACGGACGAAGGCGCCAGCGCATGAAGCCCTCCATCACCACCTGTCCGGCCAGGGTACCGGTGATCGTGCTGCTTTGGCCGCTGGCCAGCAGCGCCACGGCGAACAGCGTGCTGGCCAGGCTCGTTCCCAGCAGCGGGGCCAGCGTCAGGTGCGCCACCAGGATCCAGTCGCTGTCGGCACCAAATCTCACCACCTCGCCCCCCGCCACGGTCACGCTCTCTTTGCCATAGAACACCAACGCCGCCAGCACCAAAATCCCCGCGTTGACCAGGAAGGCGATCGCCAGCGCCGCGGTGGAGTCAATCGTGTTGAAGCGAATGGCGGTGCGGATCGAAGCCTCGTCGCGCCGCAGTTTCCGGGATTGAACCAGCGCCGAGTGCAGGAAGAGATTATGCGGCATCACCGTCGCTCCGATGATGCCAATGGCCACTACCAGCATGCCGTTCTCGCGAAAGCCGGGCCGCGCCAATGCCTGGCCCATTTCCAGGAAGCTCGGCTGCGTCTGAGGCAGCACAAAGATCTCCAGGCCGTAGCAGACGCCAATCGTTGCCACCAGAACCGCCACGATGGCCTCCAGCATTCTCATGCCCACCCCTCGCAACGCCAGCAGCAGCAGCACGTCGAACGCGGTAATGAAGATCCCCCAGGTTAGTGGGATGCTAAACAGCAGGTTTAGCGCTACCGCGCTGCCCAGTAATTCGGCCAGGTCGGTCGCCGCCACCGCGAGTTCCATCGCGATCCAGTAGGGCCAGCGGGACCATTTGGGGTACCAGTCCCTGCAAGCCCGAGCGAGGTCCTTGCCGGTCGCCACGCCCAGCCGGGCCGAAAGGACCTGCAGGATCACCGCCATGAAGCTCGCCAGCGCCACGATCCACAGCAGGCCGTACTTGAACTGCGCGCCCGCCGCCAGGTCCGTGCCCCAGTTGCCGGGGTCCATGTAGCCCACGCTCACCAGGATGGCCGGTCCCACAAACGCGCGCCATTGGCGCCAGAACCCGGCCGAGTGTGGCGGTACGGGAACGGTGCCGTGGATGCCTTCGAGCGACACCTGCCCGCCGGGGACTTCCGGCGTTGGAGAATAGGCAGTGTGGCGGCCGGCGTCGGCGCTGGCGTCGGCTGCCGGTCTCGAACCATTCCTCATCCCGGGCACCCCCCGCCTTGGCCACCCGGAACTATAGAATACCGGGCAACACTTAGCTTCTGTGCCATGCCCTACTCCTTACTGCATCGTGGATGTTGTTGCAAACAGGATGTGTCTGCTCGAACAGTGACCAAGCCCCCTTGGCGGTTCGATTCGACCTGCGCCCGCTTCCGGGCTGTCGTTAATCCGGCCACTCCGTTCGACCAGGATGGAGCACGCCAGTTGGCGTGCTTATGGCAACATTATGCCGATGGCGTAGGAACCGCCGCATTGAGGCGTGATATCCTCGGCGTCATCATACTGCAACCATTGTGCCCCGGCGGTCACCTTGATGAACACATTGTCGGTAATGTTCCAGCGGATCCCGGCGCCCACGTTCCAGGTGAAGGCGATCTCGGAATAGTAATCGTAGTATGATTATCGGGCGGCATGGGATGGCTTGGAGGTGCCGGAGATTCAGGCTGGGGAGGCCTGGCGCACACCCCCTTCAAATTCCATTGAAAGTGCCCGCCCGACTTGCATAGCATCCCTCTCGCTAATGAAGAATCTAAACATGAACAAGATCAAGAAAGTCAGTGCACTGGAAATTCTGGACTCACGCGGCAACCCGACTGTCTCGGTGACGGTTACGCTGTCCAATGGCATCACCGCAACCGCCAGCGTGCCTTCGGGCGCGTCCACCGGCATCCGGGAAGCCGTGGAATTGCGCGACGGCAACGCCAAACGTTACATGGGCAAAGGCGTGCTTAAGGCCGTGGCGAACGTCAACAAGTTCATCGCGCCGAAAGTCGTGCGCAAATCGCCGCACGCGCAGAAGGAGATTGACGACCTGATGTGCAAGCTCGACGGCACGGACACCAAAGCGAAGCTGGGTGCCAATGCCCTGCTCGGCGTGTCCATGGCCGTCTGCCGGGCGGCGGCGATGGACGCGGGTGTGCCACTCTACCAGCATATCCGGAAGCTGTTCGGGGCCAAGGCCAGCGCGCCCTACATCCTGCCGGCGCCGATGATGAACGTGCTCAACGGCGGGGCGCACGCGACCAACAACGTGGATTTCCAGGAGTTCATGCTCTTCCCGCTGGGAGCGCCGACGTTCTCGGAGGCCCTGCGCTACGGTGCGGAGACCTTCCACACGCTGAAAAAGCTGTTGCAGAAGCGCGGTTTGGTGACGGCGGTGGGCGATGAGGGCGGGTTCGCCCCGAACCTCAAGACCAACACCGAAGCGGTGCAGGTCATCCTGGAGGCCATCCGCGCGGCGGGCTACAAGCCGGGCAAGCAAATCTCCATCGCCCTGGACCCGGCAGCCAGCGAGTTCTACGACGAGGGCACCTATGTGATGAAGAAGTCCGATCGCTCGCGCAAGACCCCCGCCCAGATGGTGGCGCTGTGGAGCCAGTGGGTGAAGCAGTATCCGATAGTGTCGCTCGAAGACGGCATGGGCGAAGAAGACCGCGCGGGCTGGCTGGCGCTGACCAAGGCGCTCGGCAAGAAAGCGCAACTGGTGGGCGACGACCTGTTCGTGACCAACCCGACGATCTTCCGCGAGGGCATCCGCGACGGCCTCGCCAACGCCATCCTCATCAAGCTGAACCAGATTGGCACGGTGTCCGAGACCCTCGAAGCCGTGGCAATGGCACAAAAGGCGGGCTACGGCGCGGTGATCTCGCACCGGTCCGGCGAGACGGAGGACGCGTTCATCGCGGACCTGGCTGTCGGCACCAACGCGGGCCAAATCAAGACCGGTTCGGCCTGCCGCTCCGAGCGCATCGCGAAATACAACCGGTTGCTGGCCATCGAGCAGGAACTGGGGAAGAAGGCGCGATACGGCGGCCCGTTGTTCCGGAAGAGCAAGTAAGCTGCTGCCGGTTCAGTTCAATTAAGCACGCGCAAGGCCCGGCCCCGGCCGGGTCTTGCTTTGTACTTAGGCGTTTCCCTATCCGGGCGGGCGTGGTTAAATGCGGAACATGAAGATCGAAGCCTTGCACATCGGCATGAGGGTCCGCCACCCGCAATACGGGGTCGGCGCGGTGAAGGCCATCGCGGAGGCAACTGCGGAGATCCAGTTCGATGACGGGCGGCGGACGGTAGCGCCGGAACCAAGCGGGCTGGAGCAAGCGGAACCCCAAGCCAGCATCCGGGGACTGGACTTGCCGCTGGCCCAAGTGGTCCAGCAAACGGTGGATGCGACGATTCGCAAGCTGGGGCTGGAGAAGCCGGACTCCGTGGTGGAACAGCTTGCCGCCCGGTGGCACCGGGGCAAGGCGGTGCTGCACCCTGCGGATCCCTCCTTGCAGACCAAGGAAGTGCCCATGGAAACCTTCTTCCACAAGGTGGTGATGATCCGCAACAACTTGCGCGTGCTGGAGCAGAAGATCAACGCCCACCCGCAGCTCAGCGACGGCGAGAAAGTCGAAATGCAGCAATACATCACGCGCTCTTACGGCTCGCTGACGACGTTTAACCTGCTGTTCAAGGAGAAGGAAGACGCGTTTTAGGATTGGAGATCGGAGATCGGTAATCAACAATTGGTGAAACTGAATCAATATGAAGAATGAGACATTGACTGAACGCGTGGCGGTGTGCAGCTGGTCGTTGCAGCCTGCCAGCCCGCAGGACCTGATCGCAAAATTGCAGGCCACCGGCATCCGCCGCGTGCAGCTCGCGCTGGATCCGCTGCGCGAATCGCCGGCGGTGTGGGGCGAGACGGCGGCCCTGTTCCGCCAGCACGGCATGAGCATTGTGTCGGGCATGTTCGGCTGCGTGGGGGAGGATTACTCGACCCTGGACACCATCCGGGCCAGTGGCGGCATCGCGCCCGATGCCACGTGGGAACAGAACCGCGCTAATGTGCGCGCCACCGTCGCCCTGGCGCGGCAGATGGGCCTCAAGCTGGTGACTTTCCACGCGGGCTTTCTGCCGCACGACGAGAAAGATCCCGGCTTCGTCAAGATGCTGGGCCGCTTGGGCGAAACGGCGGACGTATTTCAGGCCGCGAACATCATACTGGGCCTGGAGACCGGGCAGGAAACGGCGCCGGCGCTGGTCCAGCTCCTGCAAAAGCTCAACCGCCCGAACGTCGGGGTCAACTTCGACCCCGCCAACATGATCCTCTACGATAAGGGCAATCCGATCGAGGCGCTGCGCCTGCTCGGGCCGTGGATTCGGCAAGTGCACATCAAAGACGCGCGCCGGACGAAAGTGCCGGGCACCTGGGGCGAGGAAGTCACCGTCGGCACCGGCGAAGTGGACTGGAAGGCGTTCTTTGGAGCGCTGCGGGAAGTGAAGTTCGGCGGTGATTGCGTCATCGAGCGCGAAGCCGGCAGTCAGCGGGTAGCCGACATCCGCACGGCCAGGGAAGTAGTGGCCGCGGCGGGTGCTTGAAGTATCCGGTTCAGCAATTGAATCGGTAGTGATGGACTGGGTGGCCGGTGACCATGCGGTCGAGCCGGATCTCGCGCAGCGCCGGCAGGCGCTGCCCGACGTCTGCAAGCGGCTTGATTCTGTGCTACATTCGGGGCTTAGTAGAACATGAAAGCGAGAAGGACTGAATGTTGGCGACGCCTGAACTGATTCAGGAAGCGGCCCTGCCGTATCGGCTGGGCGAAGTGCTGCCGCGCTGGTTGCGCGAAGTGCCGTTGTACCAGCGGGCGGGCGAGCGGCCGCGCGTCCCCGGCGGGGCGATGTCACTGGCGGAACTGCGCCGGCTGCCGCTGATTACCAAGCAGGACATCCGCCGCGATTTCCCGCACAACTTCCTGCGGGCGGGCGTTGAGCTGGAGATGCTGCTGGACCAGGATTTGGTGGAGTTGGAGCAGACCTCCGGCACCTCGGAGGAACGCACGCCGCTGCTGCTTGGGCGCGGCTGGTGGGCGGAGCAGGAGGAGCGGGCGCTGCGGCTCAACCCGTTTGTCGCCGCCACGCTCGACGAGTTTCCCGGCGCGCGGCGGGTGACGATCAATTCACCAGTGTGCAGCGGGGATATATGCTATTCGGGCGTGCCCTCGCGAGCCGACCGCGTGGTCGGCAACGCGCTCTTCGTCAGCCTCTCGCGCTATCCGTTTCTCTGGAGCGAAACCGAGCTGGCGCGGATGGCCGCGGAAGCGGTTGAGTGGCAGCCGCGGTTCCTGGACGTGGACCCGGTCTATGGCATGCTGTTCGCGCGTTACTGCGAGCGGCGCGGCATTTGCCTGCCGTCCCTGCGGTTCATTATCGCCAGCTACGAATTTGTCAGCTCCGTGCACCGGCGGGTTCTGGAGCGCGTGTTCCGGGTGCCGGTCTTTAACCTGTACGGCTCGACCGAAACCGGCCACCTGCTGATGGAGGTCCGCCCCGGCGAAATGGGCCCCAGTCTCCAAACCGCCCTGTTGGAAGAGCTCAACACCGACAGCCAGGGCGTAAGCGAGCTGGCCGTCACCACCCTCACGAATGAGTTCATGCCGCTCATCCGCTATCGCATCGGCGATCTGGTTGAGCGACAGGAGCGGCCCTATCGCACCAGCTACACCGTGCATGGTCGCGCGGCGGACGCGTTCCAAACGCCGGAAGGCCGGCGGGTGACGACCTGGCAGATTGACCAGTGCTTTGCGAATCTGCCAGGCATCGCTCACTACCAACTATGCGAGCGCGCGGGCGGCGAATGGCTGCTTCGCTGCGTGCCGGACTCCGCGCCCCCCACCGCGGCGCAGATTGAAGAATTGCGTCGGCGCCTGGCGCAGTTGCTCGGCGCTGGCGACAACCTGGCCGTTCAACAAACCGATCTGCTGGTGCCGGAGGGTTCTGGCAAGTTTCGGCTGGGCTATCCGGCTGCCCGGACCACGGGTCTCTAACCTGCGGATTCCGCCCTGGGACAACCAGGCGGGCGCTAATTACCGCATTCTATTGGCTCAATTCCCTGTTCCCGGACCGAATAGCCGCCCCGGTGTGACAACGTTGTGACACCCGTGATACCCCGGTGTGTATCCCATGGGGAGCGCTCCCCATGGGATACACACCGTAGTCCCGCCGGATTGGCGCCGTTATATCGCCGTAATTGGCTTGGGCGTGGGGTGCTCCAGGCTTGGGGGGCGGGCGGAGCAGGTTCCGACCCGGGTGCTACGCCGGGTCCACGGAAAGGCCCTCCGCGCGGAAGCGCTGGAGTTTGTAGATGAGGGCGCGGCGGCTGATGCCGAGTGCTTTGGCGGTTTCGGTGCGGTTGAAGTCGTGCTTGCGGAGCGCCTGGACGATGGCCTGCCGCTCGATTTCCGCCAGGCGCTCGGCATCCTGGAGTTCCGCGGGGGGGTCCGATTCGGCCCCGGCACGGACCTTGGCGGGCAGGTGCTCGGGCAGGATCAGCTCGCCCAGCGAGAGCAGCGCGGCGCGTTCCATCGCGTTGCGCAGCTCGCGGACGTTCCCGGGCCAGGCATAGCGCGCCAGGCAATCCGCGACGCCGGAGGCAAACCGCGCCTTGCCGCCGGTGAACTCCGCGATGAAGGCATTGGCCAGCGGCAGGATATCCTCCGGCCGCTCGCGCAGGGCGGGGATGTTGAGTTCGACGACGTTGAGTCGGTAAAAGAGGTCCTCGCGGAAACGGCCGGCATTGACTTCCTCTTCCAGATTGCGGTTCGTGGCCGCCAGGATGCGGGCGTTCGTGCGCAGTTCGACGTTGGAGCCGACGCGGTGGAAGCGCCCTTCCTGCGTGACGCGGAGCAGCTTGGCCTGCAGCGGCGGGGACATGTCGGCCACTTCATCCAGGAAGATGGTGCCCTCGTTGGCCAGTTCGAAGCGGCCGATCCGTTTCCCGGCCGCGCCGGTGAAGGCCCCTTTCTCGTGCCCGAACAGCTCGCTCTCCAGCAGGTTCTCCGGGATGGCGGCGCAGTTGACTTTGACCAACGGGCCCCCGGCGCGGGGGCTCCAGGCATGGATGACATCGGCGAGCACTTCCTTGCCCACGCCGCTTTCGCCGCTGATCAGGATGCGGCTCTCGGAGGCGGCGATTAGCGACGCGTCATGGAAGACGGCCTGCATGAGCGGGCTCCTGGCCACCACTTGCGGTGGCAATTGCTTGTCGGCGCTGAACCGCACGGGTGCGGGTTTGGCAATGCCCGTGGCCTGCTGGACTGTGGCGAGCAGCTCGTCCAGGTCAATCGGCTTGGCCAGGTAATTGAGGGCGCCGTCGCGCATGGCGCCGACGGCCTCGCGGATGTCGGCGTAAGCGGTGACCAGCAGAATGGGCAGCACGGCGTGCTCGGTGCGCGCGCGGCGCATCGTTTCCAGGCCCGAGAGGCCCGGCATGCGCACGTCGGAAATCATCATGCTGATTTGCCCGGCGCGAAGAATCTCCAGCGCCTCCTCGCCCGAGGCGGCGGTGACGGTGTCGAAGCCCTGACTGCGCAGGAACGAGTCCAGCAGGCTGCGCTGCCCGGGATCGTCATCAACGATCAGGATGCGCGGGCCTCTTGAACCGTGTTTGCGAAATTCTGTCGCCATCTGTGCGGGCCTGCCGCTCCGGTTTACCCGGCTGGTTGCAGGTCCGCAAGCGAAACTGCGCGCCGATCCGGCGCTTCGAGGCCCAAATCCAGCATCCGGGCGGGCAGCTCGGGTTTCCGAGTCAACGTGCGCCGGCGGAAAGGGCTGCTCAGCAGTTTGATCATATCGGAGATCTTCATGTGTCGCCCGAAGGCGCGGAGCAGCCTCGCCGTCCGAATCGGACGTTTAAGAAGCCGGCGCGCAAAGAGGGAGCCATAACCTCTCGCTCGCAGGCGATTGACCAATTCGCTGGGGAGGGTGGTCGGGTCAATGTCCGAGCACTTGAACCACTTATGCCAATCCCGCTCGTCGTCAATGATCCCGCGCTCCACGTACTCCTGCCAGAGCGGGGTGCCGCGGTAGGCGCACAGCCGATTGAAGCCGAAGGTGTCCAGTTGGAGGCGTGCGGCGAAGCGGAAGCTCTCCTTGATGTCCGATTCGGTTTCACCGGGCGAGCCGACCACGAAGAAGCCATGCACCCGGTTGATGCCATGCCGCTTGGCTTCACTGACCGCGCGCTCCACCTGCGCGAGGGTCTGCTTCTTCTTAAGTCGGTCCAGGATTTTCTGCGTGCCCGCTTCCACGCCGAAGGCCAGAGAATCGCAGCGCGCTTGCTTCATGAGCGGGAGCTGATCAATGCCCACCGCGTCCGCCCGGCCCTCGCAGCCCCAATTAAACTGCAGCCGGCGGTCAATGATGCCCTGGCAAATGGCGCTGATCCGTTTGCGGTTAATGAGAAAATGATCGTCGGTCAGGTAGATCGAGCGAAAGCCCTGATCGTTAAGCTGCTGCAATTCGCCCAGTACATGCTCCGGCGAGCGGCTCCGCCAGCGCCCTTCTCCCAGCAACGGGATGTCGCAGTAAATGCAGGAGTAAGGACAGCCCCGCGAGGTCTGCACCGTGCAAAACTTGTCGAGCGAGAGCACCGCGGGCACGTCCAGCGGCAAGGATTCGATGTAATCAATCGGCAGGCTGGTGCGGTCGGGATAGGGGAACTGGTCCAAGTCTGCCAGGATGGGCCGGGGCGCGTTCTGAATGACTCTGCCCCTCCCATCACGCCAGACCAGGCCCGCCACCGAGCCCGGATCGTCGAGGTGGCTCAGGTAATCCGGCAGAAGTTCCTCGCCCTCGCCGCGGCCCACGCAGTCAATGTCCGGACAATCCATCAGGATGCGGTCCGCGTTCAAAGTGGCAAAGGCCCCGCCGACGATGATCGGGATATCCGCCGCCTTTGCCTTGAGCTGGCGGGCCATCCGTTTGGCCGCCGGGTAAGTGGTGGTCGAGAGGAAGGAAAGCCCGATGACGTCGGGCCGGTCCTGTGCGGCAGCCTCGGCGATATGCTCCGCCTTCATCTGAGGGTGACAGGTATCAAACATCCGCACCTGATGCCCCCGCTGGCGCAGCACGGGGGCCAGGGTTTGAATTCCCAGCGGAGGGAATGCCATTACCTTGACGCGTCCATTGTCTGACTTCGACCGGTTAAGCGTGGCCGGGAGCACTCGGCTGAAGTCGTCGTCTCCCACGTAAACCAGGAAGACATTCATCGGAATCGAACTTTTGGAAAGGTTGATGGCACTACGCTAACAGCGTTACGCCTTCAGTGCAAACGGTTTTGTCCGCCGCGCCTGTGATTTCAATCGGCCGGGGACTGGTGGCCCGCGATCCGGGGCTTTCGTCTCATCCTCTGATAGGCTTCCAGCGCCAGCTCGCGGGAGATGAACGGGCTGACGATAGGGCGGGGGTAGGTGCGGCCCAGCTCAACGCCGGCGGTAGCGAGCACGGACGGCGGCGTTTCCCAGGGACGGTGCATCCACGCCGCGGGCAGCCGTGCCAGCTCCGGCACCCAGCGGCGGACATAGCCGCCGTTGGGGTCGAACTTCGCGCCCTGGTTCACCGGGTTGAAGATGCGGAAGAAGGGCGCGGCGTCGGCGCCGCAGCCGGCGGTCCACTGCCAGCCGAGGGTGTTGTTGGCCAGGTCGGCGTCCACGAGCGTGTCCCAGAACCAGCGGGCGCCTTCCTGCCAGGGAATGAGGAGGTTCTTGACCAGAAAGGAGGCCGCGACCATGCGGATGCGGTTGTGCATCCAGCCGGTGGACCAAAGCTCGCGCATGCCCGCGTCCACCAGCGGGTAGCCGGTCCGGCCGCGCTGCCAGGCGCGAAGCCACGTGGAGTTCTTTCGCCAGGGGAACCCTGCGAACTCAGGCCGGAGCGGCTGCTCCGGCGTGTGGGGAAAGTGGAACAGCAAGTGGTGCGCAAACTCGCGCCAACCCAGTTCGGTGAGGAATTGCCAGCGGCGCCAGACCGCCGCCGGCAGGGAGCGCGATTCCGCAAAGCCCTTCACCGCGTGCCATACCTGCCGCGGGCTGATCTCGCCAAAGTGCAAGTGCGCCGAGAGGCGCGAGGTGCCGGGTTGGTCGGGCCGGTTGCGGCCTTCATCGTAAGACTCGAGGTCCTGGCGCAGGAAACGCCGCAATTCAGCGTTCGCTCCAACGCTGCCCGGATGCCACGCGGCCCGCAATCCGTCTGTCCAACTGTGGGCAGCTTCCAGTCCCAGGACCATCAGGGGCAGAGACGTGGGTCGCCGGCTTGGCGGCATGAGCATTCGCGGCGCAGGCAGCGGGGCGGCAGGTTCGCCGGAGTTCAGGCACGTCCTCCAGAACGGGGTGAAGACCTGGAATGGGCGGCCGGATTTGTTCTGGATGGTCCAAGGCTCGTGCAACAATGCTCCATTGTGGCTCTCAGTCTGCAGACCGGCCGTCCGCAGGGCTTCCTCGACCTGCCGGTCGCGGGCAAGGGCGGCTGGCTGGTAACGACGGTTCCAGAACACCGCGTTGGCTCCCGCCGCTTTGGCCACGCGCCGGAGCTCAGCGATCGATGAACCCCGGCGGATAACCAGCTCGGACCCGGCAGTGTCGCAGGCCGCCGCCAACTGCTCCAACGACTGATGCAGCCACCAGCGCGAGGCGCTGCCGGGTG
This sequence comes from Candidatus Paceibacterota bacterium, assembly GCA_035452965.1. Lineage (NCBI taxonomy): Bacteria > Bacillati > Minisyncoccota > Minisyncoccota bacterium. The sequence continues at coordinate 382,838 of DAOTCE010000001.1, forward strand.
GCCACGCGCCTTCCTCTTCCGGCGCCCAGACAAACACCGGCACGACCGGGCCGCCATGGCGGCAGGCCGCTTGCAGCGCCGGATTGTCCGCCAGGCGCAAGTCCTGGCGCAGCCACACGATCGCGGCAGGGGTCTTGCCAGTGGCGGCCTTTGCGGTTTTCACGGAAAACGAATTACCATTTTCAAGGGCGGAAAGCTACTACTCCATCGGTGGCCAGCGGGAGCTGGCTTAATACTGCCTGCCGGCCCGCGACGGGGGCGGTCCGAAACAGGTCCGACGCCCGCCATTGCGGGCATTGACTGGGCAAGGCGATTCGCCTTAATCTGGGCGCATGCCAGAAGCAGCCAACAAGCGCGTCCGGCAGCGGTTCCTGGATTTTCTGGCGCAGAAGAAACTGCGGGTCACCGGGCCGCGACGGGCCATCATCGAAACGGTATTCAGCACGCAGGACCATTTCACGGCGGAGCAGTTGCTCGGCTGGGCCCAGCAACGGGACAGGTCGGTATCTCGCGCGACAGTCTACCGTACCCTGCCACTGCTGACCGAGAGCGGCCTGGTGCGGGAAATGGATTTCGGCGGCAACCACAAGTTCTACGACCCCAATTACGCCGAGCGCCCGCATCACAATCACATCATCTGCCAGGACTGCGGGAAGATTATCGAGTTTGAGAGCCGGAAGATCGAGCAGCTGGGGAATGAAATCAGCCGCCAGCTTGGCTTCAAGGTGCAAACGCACCGGCTCCACATCACGGCGACCTGTGAGGAGTTCCAGAAACTGGGCGCCTGCTCGAAGCGGGGCAGTTGAGCCGCGGGTCAGCGTTTCGGGCGAGGCGGTCGGGGTGATTTGGGCGAGCCGGATTTCGGCGGCTGGGGTTTTCTGATTTCCGCCTCGAAAGTTCCCGCGACAAAGCTCCTGGCCGCATCCGGCAGGCCGAGGTAGAGCCTCCCCGGCAGGCGGCCCTCGGCGGGCTGGCCAAAACTGATTTTAAGGACGTAGCCATCGCGGAAGGTCTCGGTGATGGATTCCTGTTGTTCATCCTTCCAACGCAGGACGATGCGCAGAGGTCGGGGATGGCCGGGCGCAATCTCGATCGTCTTGCCGGTTAACTCCTCTCCCGGACGCACGGGAAAAATCAAAGTGATCCCCAGATCCGGAGGCCAGGCACGGCCCTGACGCAGCGACAGAATGCCGCCCTGCACGGTCGTCCGCTCGCAAAGAAAGCCGCTGCCGTGGATGCTGCCGGCGGCGGTGGTCTCCGGGATGGTCGCCTTCGCCGGTTCCAGCGTCCAGGCGATGTTGGTCGGAATGGGGTGGGTCGGATTGATGGCAACCGGCGCGTTGGAGGTCAGCGCGACCGCGTTGGTGGCCGCGGGAGGCGGCTTGAGGGCGGGCTTGAAGATGCGGTCTCGGAACACGTAAAGTGCCGCGCCTGCCCCACCCAGGAGCAGGAGCAAGGCAACGAGGGCCGCAAGCGAGGTGCGCTCGGTGGATCTTCCCAGCGGCCCCAGCCCGGAACGGCCCTCCGCGGCGACCGGACGAGGTTTGGCCACCTGGGACGCCGACAGGATGAACTTGGTTTCCTGCGAGCCGGGCGCCTGGGGCACGACGATCTTTTGGAAGCAGGTCGGACAATCAATTTGCCCGCCGCTGGTGCTGGCGTCAGCCGTGATATGCTGGCCGCAGACGGGGCAGGCAAACTTGAATTCACTCATTGTTTCGGCGCCACCATTCCACAGCGGACGGGGCAGGACAATTCTTTTTTAGCAGTGACTTCCGGGCAGCATGGCCGCACATTCGGGCAGAGCTGAGCGCATGAAGAAATCCAAACCTGTTTCTCGAAGCGGACGGTTTGCCGGTGGTCCGGCGGCGGCCGTGGCACAATTCACTCAATCCGTCTCGTTCGACCAGCGGCTCTGGCGGCACGACATCGCCGGCTCGATTGCCCATGCCGTCGTGCTGCGGGAGGCCGGGTGCCTGACGCGACGGGAGTTGGACGCGATCACCCGGGGGCTGGATGCCATCGGCAAGGAAATCCGGGCGGGCAAATTCCGCTGGCGGCCGGAGCTGGAAGATGTCCACATGAACATCGAGGCGGCTCTGACGCGGCGGGTGCCGGCGGGCGCGAAGCTGCACACGGGCCGCTCGCGCAACGACCAGGTGGCGCTCGACATGCGGCTTTGGCTGGCGGAGGAAATTCTGGGGCTGCTGATGGAGATCCGGCGGCTGCAATACGCGCTGGTGCGGCTGGGGGAAAGAGAGCGGGAAGTCGTGATCCCCGGTTACACGCATACACAGCGGGCCCAACCGGTCTATCTGGCTCACCATCTCCTGGCCTACGTCGAGATGCTCGAGCGCGATGTGCAGCGGCTGCGGGAATGCTGGGCGCGGGTGAATGTATGCCCGCTGGGCAGCGGCGCGCTGGCCGGCTCAACGCTGCCGCTGAACCGCGAACTGGCGGCCAAACTGCTCGGCTTTGTGGACGCGAAAGGCCGGCCGCAAATCACGCAGAACTCGATGGACGCGGTGAGCGACCGAGACTTTGCGGTGGAGTTTTGCGGCACTGCGGCGCTCCTGGGTGTCCACCTGTCGCGGCTGGCGGAGGACTTAATTCTGTGGTCGAGCGCCGAGTTCAACTTCATCCGCCTCGCCGACGCCTACACGACCGGCTCGTCGCTGATGCCGCAGAAGAAGAATCCCGATGTCGCGGAGCTGGTCCGGGGCAAGAGCGGCCGGCTGATCGGAAACCTGGTCGCCCTACTGACGCTGCTCAAGGGGCTGCCGATGACTTATAACCGTGACTTGCAGGAGGACAAGGAGCGGCTGTTCGACACGATGGATACGGTGAGGGCGTCGGTGCGGATCTGCGCGGCGATGCTGGATCATACCCGGGTCAACCGGCAAGCCTGCCGGGCGGCGGCAGGCGATCCGGCGCTGCTGGCAACCGATCTGGTGGATTACCTGGTCCGGAAGGGTCTGCCATTCCGGCAGGCGCACCACGCCATCGGCGCGCTGGTCGCGCTGGCCGAACGCCTTGGCCGGCCGTTGAACCAGCTCTCGCTCGCGCAGTTGCAGTCGGTCGAGAAGAAGCTTGGGGCCGACGCGCTCAAGGTGTTCGACCTTCAGCAAGCCCTGGTCCGGCGCCGGCTTGCGGGATCGCCCGGACCGGCGGAAGTCAGAAAGCAACTGGCCAAGTGGAAGAAGTCAATTGGCTGAACCCCGCGCCGCCCTGACCGCCCCCGGCGAAACGGTGTCTCAGTCGCCCCAAAACCATGGCGCAAGCGCCCGAAGAACTGCTGACCGGCCTGCTGCGGGATGTGTCGCGCTCATTCTACCTTACGTTGCGCGTGCTGCCGGGCGGGATTCGGACGCCCGTCAGCCTGGCCTACCTGCTGGCTCGCACGGCCGACACCATCGCTGACACCGAATTGGTGGCGCTGGAGCAACGGTTGGAAGCCTTGCGCGCCTTGCGCGAGCGGATTCAAGGGCGGGCAACTGCCAAGCTGGATTTCGGCGCCCTGGCGCGGCAACAGGGGTCGCGGGCTGAAGGCATTCTGCTGGAGCGCTGCGAAGCGAGCCTGGCACTGCTGCAGGGCCTGCAACCCGGGGATCGGCAGCTGGTGCGCGAAGTGCTCGAAATCATCACCAGCGGACAGGAACTGGACTTGCGGCGCTTCGCCGGCGCGTCGGCCGGTTCGCTCGTGGCGCTGCGCGCCGACGCGGAGCTGGACGACTACACCTATCGCGTGGCGGGTTGCGTCGGCGAGTTCTGGACCAGGATCTGCCGCGCGCATGTTTTCCCGCGGGCCTCGGTGGATGACGCATTACTGCTGGCCAACAGCGTGCGGTTCGGCAAGGGGCTCCAACTGGTGAATATCCTGCGCGACGTGGCGGCGGACTTGCGCCAGGGGCGCTGTTATATCCCGGCGGAGAAGCTGGCGGTGTCAGGCCTGAAACCCGGGGACCTGCTGCTCCCGGAGAGCGAGCCGCGCTTTCGTCCGCTCTACCACGAGTACCTTGCCCGCGCCGACGCCCACCTGCGGGCCGGCTGGGACTACATTCATGCCTTGCCGCGCCGCTGTGTCCGTGTGCGGCTGGCCTGCGCGTGGCCGATTCTGATCGGCCGGGAAACGCTCGAGCGCTTGCGCGACGACAACGTGCTCGACCCGGCGCTGCGGGTCAAAGTCAGCCGTCGCCAGGTCCGGAAAATCATCTTCCGTTCCGTTCTGCTCTACCCCTGGCCGGGGGCTTGGGAAAAAATGTTCCCGGTCGGGAAACCTGTTGCGTCGCCCCCCAATTTGCCGTAAAAAGGCCCCCATGCAGATTTCAAAGTCCTTCCTGGTTGTCTGCGCGGCAATGTATTGCGTGGCAGTGGTGCCGCTCCGCGCGGCCGACACTGAGGCGCAAATCAAGGCGCGCGAGGCGTTGGAGAAGAAGTTCAACGAGTTGCAGAGCCAGCCGCCCGCGGCCATGCCGGCGCCGCGTGCCACCATCCCACAGACCCAGACGCAGCCCGCCCCGGTAGTCGTGCCTGCACCGGCTCCCCAGCCGGCCCCGACTGTGACTGCCCCTGTGATGGAGCCATCAGTTGGCGGGCGCACCATACCGCCCGCGCAATGGGCGCCCCCGCCCGTGCGCCGGCCCCGGACTTCGAGGTCTGCCAGTCAAGCCGCTCCTGCGCCGGTCGTTGCGCCGGCCGTTGCCCCGGCCACCACGCCTGTGCTCGTCGCGCCGACGCCGATGGATTCGCAGAGCATCGCCCGGGCGCGCGAGGTTTTGCGCCAGAAGATGGCTGAATTGCAGGCGCAACCGGGCACGGCCACGCCGCAACCGGTGATCGCGGCGCCGCCGCCAGCAGCGGTCACTGTCCCGGCGCCAGCGATGGCACCGCCGCCGGTCGTCCAGCCTGTGGCGCCAGCGGTTCAGCCGGTGCCGGCTGCAACCATTCCCGCCGTCCAGCCGGCCGCCACGCCGATGCTGGCCGCGCCGACCCCGGCGGACCCGACGCTCCTCGCCAAAGCCCAGGAGGCCCTGGATCTGAAGATGAAAGAACTGGCGGCGCATCCCCCTGTCGAGCCCACCGCTCCCGCGTCGTCGACGCAGAAAGTCACGAAGAGGCCGACTGCCGAGCAGATCCTGCAGTCCTTCCCGCCGCTGCAGGGACCGCCTCCGGCCGTCGCCACCGCTAAGCAGCAGCGCCTGGATGAGCTCCTGGCCAAGTACAAAGCGGACCAGATTACCCCCGAGGAGTACCACCAGCAACGCGCCAGAATTCTGGCTGAGCCCTGACTAATTTCAGCTTGTATGAAGAATAGGAAATCCCGGAATCCGGATCGGAAAGTCAACGTCGCCGTCGTGGGCCTCGGCTTCATGGGCGTCACCCACATCAAGGCCTACCGCCAGCTTAAGGCTGCCCGAATTGCGGCGGTGTGCGATGCGTTCCGCGTCCCGGTCAACGGCATCCTGCCTGGGGTCTCCGGCAACATCACCGGCTCCGACGCCATGGATCTTGGCCGCGCCGTCAAAGTCTATCGCGCTCTCGACGAAGTCCTCGCCGACTCCGGCGTTGACCTTGTGGATCTCTGCGTCCCCACCGCCCTGCATCCCGAGCAGGCCATCGCCGCCCTCAAAGCCGGCAAGCACGTTATTTGCGAGAAGCCCCTCGCGCTCAACTCCGCGCGCGCCCGCGAGATCGCCCGCGCCGCCCAGTCCGCCCGCGGGTTCTTCATGCCGGCCATGTGCATGCGCTTCTGGCCCGGTTGGTCCTGCCTCAAGCAGATCGTGGCCGACAAGCCGTATGGCCGGATCTGCTCCGCCTCGTTCCGGCGGCTCTCTCCCGCTCCCGGCTGGAGCAAGGCCACCTACAGCCGCGGCGACCTGACCGGCGGCGCGCTCCTCGACCTCCACATCCACGACACGGACTTCGTCCAGTTCCTCTTCGGCCGGCCGGCGAGCGTCTTCTCGTCCGGCGTGACGCGCAACGGCAATTCGATTGATCATGTCGTCACCCAGTACCACTACCCCCGCGGACCGGTCGTTTATGCCGAAGGCACCTGGCTGCTGACCGGTGGCTTCAACATGGCTTACACCGTGATCTGCGAGCGGGCGACGCTGGACTTCGACCTGGCACGCGGCGCGCAAGCCCTGCGGATCAGCGAGGCCGGCAAAGCCTCGCGCTTCGTCAAGAGCGACGGGTCAGACGGCTACGTTGGAGAACTCCGCTACATGCTGGAAGCCATCCAAAGCGGCAAGCGGCCCAAAGTAGTCACGGCCCAGGACGGCTTGAGCGCGGTGCAAATCTGCGAAGCAGAAGCCAAGTCCGTCCGGACGGGCAAAGTCGTGGTCATTTAGCCGGGACTTGAACTGGCGCCCTTTGGGTCCGTCTGCCTTGGGAGGCAAGGCCATTCCTCGCGAGCCACTCCGACGCGCGAAACCCGCCCTGGGCGTTCTTGCTGGCCGATCAAAAAGACGTTGAACGCAGTGCGGGTTCTGTTAGAACCTGCAAGCATGAATTTTAATCGTCGGCAATTCATCCAAGCCAGCAGCCTCAGCCTGGGCGCGTTGAGCCTCGCGCCGCGGTTGGCCCGCGGGGCGGCGGAGTCCAAGCCGGCCAGCTTCCTCGTTCGGCCGCCGAAAATGCACTTGGGCCTGGTAACCTACAACCTCGCGCGGGATTGGGACATCCCCACCATTATCAAGAACTGCGAGGAAACGCAATTCGAGGGAGTGGAACTCCGCACCACCCACGCGCACAAGGTGGAGGTGAACCTGTCGCCGGAACAGCGCAAGGAAGTCCGGAAACGCTTTCAGGACTCAAAGATCCAACTGGTGGGCCTTGGCAGCGCGTTCGATTACCACACGCCTGACCAGGCCAAGCTCCGCCAGGACATTGAGGCCACCCGCCAGTACATCGTCCTCGCCCAGGACGTCGGCGCCTCCGGGGTCAAAGTCCGCCCCAACTCCCTCCCCCAGGAAGTCCCTGTCGAAAAGACCCTCGCCCAGATCGGCCGCGCCCTCGGCGAGCTTGGCGACTTCGCCCGCGACCACGGCCAGGTCATCCGCCTCGAAGTCCACGGCTCCGGCACCTCCTTTCCGCCCCACATCAAGACCATTCTCGACACGGCCAACCATCCCAACGTCGGCGCCTGCTGGAACTCCAACCCCACCGACCTCGACGGCGAGGGCTGGGACCACAACTTCAACCTGCTCAAAGACAAGATCGTCCTGGTCCACATGCGCGACTTGTTTATCGAGGACTATCCCTTCCGCAAACTCTTTGCGCGCCTCAACCAGATCAACTACACCGGCTACTGCCTCGCCGAGATTCCCGCCAGCGCCGACCCTGTGCGCGTGATGAGATACTACCGCGCCCTCTGGCTCGCCTACCAGGACCTGCTGTAGCCTGGCTGACGTTGCATGAGACATCGAATGGGCTGGACTTTGTCGGTTACGATTCGCTGGGCGCGGAGCATGTGCTGGGCTCATTTCCGCGCCGGGCGCTGTGAATGGGCCAGCGTCCGGCGGGAGGGCGAGCGATCCCACGAGCCTTGGTTTAGTCGGCCGGTTTGGTAGTGGTTTGCTTTCGTAAGGACAGACCAGGTATCCTCCATTGTGTTTATGCCTCATTGTGATAGCCCCCGCCTGAGTCGCCTCCGCAGTCCTTTGCGGCCGGGCGCCGGCGCCGCCACCGCAAACGTGCTACTGCTGCTCCTATCCGGCGTGTTTGCGCTCGCAGCGGACCCTGGCGTAAAGGAGACACTGCAGCGCGAAGCCCGCCGCAGCCAGCCCGATTACATCGTCTATGTGCCCGGCAGCTTCGATGGTTCCACGCATGACGGCCACAACGAGCACTTCCTCGTCTTCGACGGCCCGGACGGCTCGCTCATGGCCGTCTGGACCCAGAACATCAACGCCCCCGATGGCCCCGTCGGCAACCGCATCGTCTTCGCCCGCTCCACCGACGAGGGCGTGACTTGGTCGCCTCCCAAACACCTCGTTGGCCCCGCCACCCCCAAGGACCCCGCTCACATGGCCAGTTGGGCGTTCCCGATGGTCTCGAAGTCCGGCCGCATCTACGTTCTCTTCAACCGCAACCAGGGCAACTCCGGCTGGATCCAAATGCACACTGGCACCATGGAAGGCATCTACAGTGATGATAACGGCGCCACTTGGTCCGCGCCCCAGAACATCCCCATGCCCAAAAGCATCTACGACGATCCCGCCGGCCGCATTCCCGCCGAGTGGATCGTCTGGCAGAATCCCATGCGCGACCTCAAAGGCGGCTACTTCGTGGGCTACTCCCACTGGGTCAACCATGCCCGTGCCACCCTCAAGAAAGTCGAGTCGTGGACGCAGATCGAGTCCGTCGTCGAGTTCATGCGCTTTGAGAACGTGGACACCAACCCCGAGCCCAAAGACCTCCGCGTGAAATACTCCGCCTGGGGCGAGCAGGCTCTCCGCGTGCCCCACTACAAGTATCCCCTCCTCAGCATCGCCCAGGAGCCGAGCATCGTCCGCCTGCCGGACAAGCGCCTCTTCTGTGTCATGCGCACCAACTCCGGTTATATCTGGTACAGCCTCTCCGCCGACGACGGCGAGACCTGGTGCAACCCGCGCCCCCTCCTGCGCTGCGACCACGGCCTTCCCATCCTCCAGCCCGTCAGTTGCTGCCCAATTTACCAGTTGGCCGACGGCCGCTACGTGCTCCTCCACCACAACAACCGGGGCAACATTGATGCCAAACCCGAAGCCACCCACGGCCCCCGCCGCCCCGCCTTCATCGCCCTCGGCGAGTTCCGCCCCGGCGCCGATCAGCCCCTCTGGTTCAGCGACTCCAGGCAACTCATGGACACCGATGGCCTGCGTTACGACGGCACCCCACCCGTCGAAGGCAAACACGGCAGCACCGACATCGGCGTTTACCCCAGCTTTACCACTCGCAAAGGCAACAACGTCCTCTGGCACCCCGACCGCAAGTTCTACCTCCTCGGCAAGAAGATCACGCCGGAATTCCTGGCGGACTTGAAAGTGCCTGCACCGGCGCCCTAGCGCGCCTCAAGCAGACACGCCGCCGCCGGCGTCACTTGCGATAAGCCAGGATCATCCCCTCGTTGTTCATCGTGAATGTGTCGCCGCTCACCGTGCCGCTGGTGATCCCGGCCCTTTCCCACTTCATCGTGAGCTTTGCGCCTTGCCGGGTGTAAGTGGCCCTGACCTCGCGCACAACTTCGCTGCCGGAGGGTGGGATGAATGCCATCTTGCTGTTGCACGTGCCATCCGCTCTGATGATAAAGGTGCCGGAGCTCACGGTCAGCTCGTGCTCGCCATGCTTTGCCCGGCACGGCACCTTGTTTCCGTCAACGCTGACCAGCGTGTAGGTGCCGACGGGATCGACGCCGGGAGCGATATTGGCCGGCTCCCTGCAGCCGGTCCAGCCCGTGAGCATAAGCAAGGGGAACACACACAAGCCGACAAGTCGCCGCGTTAACTGCTGCGATCTGCCATTCAAGTTACCAGGTTCATTATTCATGGGGATATATTAAGGGCGCCAAGTGAAAGCAGTGAATTGATAAAACTGCAGGATGCATCGAACGAATCAATGGTTGTGAGATCACTGTGGTTGGAGCTATGAGCGGTGTCAGCGTGAACAGTGCTTGCGTGTTCGCGCCGCCCCCCGTATTAAGTAGTTTTGGCCACGGCCCTGCCGCGGTCCGGGTTGGTAGCTCAGTCGGTAGAGCAGCGGCCTTTTAAGCCGTTGGTCCTGGGTTCGAGTCCCAGCCAACCCACCATCTTAGAACCTGGGCAAACTTGCGTAAGACAAGGGTAGAAACCACTTCTCAGCTTCCAGTTCTAACTTGAGTTCTTTCGCGGGCAATCTCTGGGAAGCACAGGTCTCCAGGCAACCTGCCGCAACCGACCCGCAGAACTGCGCAGGGGCGTTTGGGGGTCTTCTATCCCTCCCACCGTCAGGACGCGCTATGGGGTCTCTGGTGGCCGAGGGCGGGGGATGTGGACCGGGGGGCCGAGGCTGGCTCGACGGTCGCCAGCTAGTCGGTAAATCATGGTGGTGCCGAAATCCCTCAGGCTGGTCGGGCGCTTTCGCCGAAAGCGCCACCGTTTGGCCGCGTTGGCGAGGCGGTCCTACCCAAGACTGCAGCCTTGCGTGCTGCCAGTGAATCACGCCTGCAATTCCCGGGCAGGGGGCGTAATCGCCGAGAGTAAGGCCAGTGGGATGATGACTACGCTAGACGCGTAATGAAGACTCAATCCGCAAAGTGCGGTTGCTTCTTTTTCACCCTGTGTGTGTTGCTCGCGTATTCCACCTTGTCGAGCTTCGCAGCGACGGGCCGTTTCTTAAACCTCCCCTCTGGCTGGGGACAGCAACCAGATCCGGTTGCGGAAGCCAGGGAGGCGCAGCGCCAAGCGCAGAGGCAGGCAATACTGAGCCGGAGAGCAGAACTGGAACAGAAAGCAAAAAGGATTGGCGCAATCGTGCAGAGTGCTGGCGCGGATGCCTACCGCAAGTATTCGGATGGAACGGTCGCGTTTCTGGGAGTCGTGCTGTACAGGCATGAGGGTCTAAACACCAACACTGGTTCCGCGTATGCTTACTTGGATAGGATAGCTGTTCTAGACGAAGGATTCAGGGTGGAGGATGCAGCCGGCAACGGGTGCAGAATCTCGCCGTTGCGCAGAAGCGGGAATGACAATGACATTTTCGTGGTGGGCCTCAGCGGGTATAGCGGTCGTATCTACCACGACGTTTTGACGGTACGGCGCGTCGGGGATTACAAATACACAACTGTTCGAGACTCTTCCCGTACAATCCCCAGATTCGAGCTAGCAGCCTGTCGGACTTAGGCGACAAATTATTTGGCGCTGTTTGAATACGAGGCGGGACTGAGCTGTCAATGGCGGCATGGCCGCACGTTTCGTCACAGTTGATTACGATACTCCCTTGCTTCTGCCGCCGAACCTGCGCGAGTGGGTGCCGGCGGGTCACTTGGCCCATTTTATCCTGGACGTGGTCGAGGACATGGACTTGCGCCAGGTGCGGGTCAATGAGCGGGGCACCGGCAGTGAACAGTATCCGCCGCGGATGCTCTTGGCGCTGTTGCTTGACTGTTATGCCACCGGGGTGTTTAGTTCCCGGCGCATCGAGCAAGCCACCTGGGACAGTGTGCCGGTGCGGCTGATTTGCGGGGATACCCATCCGGACCACGATACGATTTGCGCCTTTCGCCGAGAGAACCAGGCGCTGTTGGCGGAGACCTTTGTGCGGGTGTTGGAACTGGCCCAGGCGCTGAAGTTCCTGCAGGTGGGTCAAATCACGGTGGCGGTGGATGGGACCAAGGTACTGGCCAACGCCAGCAAGCATGCCGCAGTCAGTTATGAGCATGCGGGCAAGACGATCGCGCAGTTGGAGTTAGAGGTCAAAGAATTGCTGGCCAAAGCCGAGCAAGCCGACAGCCGGCCGCTGGAGGAAGGTTTGACCATTCCGCAGGAAGTGCAGCGCCGGCAAGAACGGAAGGCCAAGCTGGCGGCAGCGCGGGCGGAGATTGAAGCGCGGGCCAAGGCTCGGGCCGCTGCCGAAATGGCTGAATACCAAGCCCAATTGGCCCAACGGGCGGCCCCACCGGAGCCCGGAGACAAGCCGCGCCGACCGGGACCCAAGGCTCCCAGTGGCCGGCCCCGGCCCACCGACCAATACAACTTCACCGACCCGCAGAGTCGGATCATGAAGGCGGGCAGCGGTCAACATTTTGAGCAGAGTTACAATGCGCAGGCGGCGGTGGAGGTGGAGAGCCGTTTGATGGTGGGAGAGCGGGTGAGCCAGGCGCCCAATGACAAGCAGGAACTGGTTCCCACAGTGGCGGCGATTGGCCGGCCGGTGGCATCGGTGGCCGCAGTATTGGCCGATAGTGGGTTTTAGAGCGAGGAGGCCGTGCGGAGGGTGGAAAGCACCGCCGACGCTCAGCCCACCGGAACGATTGTGTATGCCGTCCTGGAGAAGAAGGAGCATCATCGGAGGGTCAGCGATCTGGAGCAAAGGCCCGAGCCGGAGGTGCCGGGTCCCGAGGCCCCTGCCAGCCAACGGATGAAATATCGGCTGCGGACGGCGGCGGGGCGCGCCCGATACAAGTTGCGGCAGCAGACGGTGGAGCCAGTCTTTGGGATTATCAAGAGCGTCTTGGGCTTTCGCCAATTCCTGCTGCGCGGTCTGGAGAAGGTGGCATTGGAATGGCAGTGGGTGTGCCTCGCTTACAACCTCAAGCGGCTACACCTTCTAAGCGCGGGGTTCAAGACTGCCGCCGTGGCCTAAAAAGCGGCCAAGGAACCTGTGCGCGGGAGAAACTGAGCATTCTTGCTCTATAGGGTGATGGGGGAGGGCTGTAGCGCGCGATCAAGATCCGCCGAGGGTGACTTAGCCGTGCTCGCGCCTGCGGCCCCAGCTTGCCTGATAAGCCCCGCCTTAAGTCCGACAGGCTGCTAGCTATTTGGACGTGCCGGAGGTCCACCTGAAGGAACGCAGCGCCGTGCCCGCTTTCGACAACGCCGAGCCGGCGAGCCGACAGAACGTAATGCGGATTCACAGCGGCAAGGACAAGCCGAGACACGCCTTCGCCGCCGTGCGTTACCGCGACCACTGGTTTTGGGTTGACGAAGCTGACTGGCAAACCAAACGCGCGCTCACCGCTGTCATGTTCTTCTTCACCCTCGCCGAATCCGGCAGTCCCGAGAGACTGCCCTTGATCACCATTCCGGCGCAGTAACGCCAGCCGGTCATCAAACACGGGCGCTAAAGGCGCGGCCCAATTGAACAACGAACCACATAGCATCAACACCCTTACCAATGAAGACAACAACTGCATTGGAACTCCTGACCTTAGCCTCGCAGCTTATTTGCTGACCGACTTAACCGCCTGCGAGACTACATGCCAGACCTCTCTCGGGGTGGAACCCTTCGGCCTCCTGGGGGGACTACTCCCGAATGCAAAAGAGGTTGCCCGATCGAGCCGACCTGTACTACATTAAACCGGAGGTGAACTGGGCCAAGTACACCAAACTCTGGATCACGCCGGTCGAGCTGTGGAAATCCGACGACCCGGATTCGTCGATGGGCAAAATCTCGGCCGATAACCAGCAGAAGCTGATTGATCTGTTCCACACCTCAATGAGCAACGCGCTGCAAAAGTACTGCCAGATTGTGACGGCCGGCGGGCAGGACGTCCCTGTAATCCACGCGGCGCAGCCCGACGCGCGGAAATCCAAGCCGGCTGCCACGGTGGACCGGCGGGTCGGGACCAAGGCCCTGCGCACCCAGCCCAACAGCACCTGGGGCGATGTGAAGCTGTCCTTCGGCTGGTCGGCACAGCGCTTCAACCCGCGCCTGATTGAAGAGAAAACGGGTTCCGTCACCAAAACCGCTCTCGGAGGCCTGGGGCGTGAAGTCGTGCCGGGCAACCTGCAAACGAACACCATCCGCCGGCCGGGTTCGGCAGCGCGTTGCGTTGCGCTTGTCCTGTGGCTGGCGCTGGCCTGGATCGCCCTGCCGACAGCGGCCCCCGGCGACGTTTTGGTGGCCACTAACGGCGAACGGTTCGTCGGCAAGGTCATCGTCGAAACCGCTGATACGGTCGTCTTTGAATCCGAACTGGGGGGGCGCTTGACACTCCTCCGCGCCCAGGTTCGCGAACTCCAGCGCCAGCCTCCCGGCGAGTCCGCGGGCACGATCCCGCTTACCAATCAAGTCTCAACCCCTGGCCTTCAACCCTCGACCAATCAGTGGCTGCCGCCGAACCTTGGCCAGGGCAGCTTGGATTGGATTCAGCTAAAGTCCGGCTCCTGGCTCAGCGGCCGGTTCAAGTATCTGCAGAACCGAAAACTGGAGTTTGACAACGACGAGCTGGACGAGCAGACCTTCAAGCTCAAGGACATCCGGCAGATCTATCCCGCCAGTCCGGCGTGGGCCAGGTTCGACAGCCGGAAAGAGCCCGCGTTTGGAACTGTCGTCGTTAGCAATGAGGTAGTCTCGGTCAGCGGCCCCGAGCAGATCCTCCTGCCACGGGACCAACTCCTGGGCCTTACACCCTCGGGCGGTCGGGGGATGCATTACTGGTCGGGCAACTTCAGCGTCGGGCTGAGCCTCCAGTCCGGCAATAACAGATTTATCACGCTGACCACCAGCGGCGAGTTGGCTCGGCGGAGTCCGAATACCGACTTGGTGCTCGATTACCTGGGCAACTATAGCCAGGTAAACGGGATCGAAAGCGCCAATAATCAGCGCCTTAATTTCACCTACGACATCCGCCTGGATCGCCACTGGTTCATTCGCGCGCCGCAGCTGGAATACTACCATGACCCGCTGGCCAACATTGCGCACCGCGGGACGGCCATGGTGGGCGGCGGCTATTACATTTTTGATCGCTCAGGGCTCACCTGGAACGTGGCCGCCGGTCCCGCCTACCAGTACACCCGGTTTGACACGGTAGAGCCGGACCAATCCGATACCGCGACCACGCCGGCAGCAGTGCTGGAAACCTACTTCAAAATGGACCTCACCCGTCGCCTGACGTTCTCGGAGAACCTGCGGACCATCTTCGCCAAGGAGGAAGCGGGGCAATATACCCACCACGCAGTCTCCAAGCTCGAATTCAAAATCAAGCAGCATCTGGACTTTGATGTCTCCTTCGTTTGGGAGTATCTGCATAAGCCCGAGGCGGATTCGAGCGGGGAGATACCGCAGAATAGCGATTTCTACCTCACCGTTGGACTCGGTTACAGGTTTTAACCGGCTTTCCCACTCAGCCGCACTCCCGCTTCGCGACCACGAACACGAGTCGCGACACCAACGCCTCCGGAACCACAAACACCTCCGGATCGCTTCGGGCGCCGTCACGATGCAGTAGTCGCGCCTGGACACGGAGTTGGCTGGAGGATGGCTTGTTAGTGCGGTTGGGCCCCGGTGTGTATCCCATGGGGAGCGCTCCCCATGGGATACACACCGGGGCACCAGCGTGCCGTCACCGTAAGCCCAAGCCAGAGCCCCCGGGGATCAGAGGGGGTGGATAAGGCTGGCAGGCAGCATCACTGTCCAAAATTTGGACAGTGCGCGGGTTAGGAATTGGGAGGGACTATCCGATTCTTGCTGGGGGGCAGTGATGCCGCCGTGGGGTCGGCTCTCCGGTCACGGCTCAATGAGCCGGTGCCGAATAGCATAGCGGACTAGTTGGCTCACTGAATGGAGGTTGAGCTTGCGCTTGAGGTTGCTGCGATGCGTGTCAACTGTCGCGACCGAGATCTGCAGCCGATGGGCGACTTCCTTGCTGCTGCGGCCATCCGCGATTAGTTGCAGCACCTGGCGCTCGCGGGGCGTAAGCGCGCCGTCAAACCCCTCCGTCGCGGGGCCGGTGCCAGCCGGCATCCGAGTTGGATCCTTGCGAGTTCGTCGCAGGGCGGACAGCAGCGGGGGCAGCTTTTTGGCCATGGCCGCCTTGTTCACGAAGGCATCCACGCCCGCGGCTTTGGCGGCGGCTTGGGAGGCCGGCGTGTCATGAAGTGTCACCATGATGACCATCGGCGCTTTGGGGTGCCGCTTAATCCGCTGCGTTGCCTCCAGGCCGTTCATCCCCGGCATGTGCAGGTCCATGAGCACTAAGTCTGGACGCAGTTTGGCGGACAATTCCACAGCCGCTTGCCCATCGTTGGCACACCCGACGACTGCAAACCGCCCGCCTTCCTCCAGAAGCTGGCAGAGACATTGCCGCACAAGCGCAGAATCATCCACCACCAGCACCCGCAGGTGCCCGTCTAATGCCCTTTCAGTCATCGCGTTAACATGTTGTCTTGAGCCACGGCAAAGCGTCGGCAGCGACCCGGGCCGCGGGCTGGCATGGAGCCAATGTCTCTGATCGCAATGCACACCCAACCCCTCTGTCGCGTGCGCTTGCGGTAAATACGGCTCGGCTGGCGACTAGGCGCCAGCCGAGCTGGCAGGCCAATTAGATGTGGCCAAAGCAGCCCAGTTCGAACTCAGAGAAACAATTTGCGGCAAAAGCCAAGCCGCGCGCAATACACAGAATCCTGTAGAGAAGAGACCTTGCGTGGACGCGGTTTCGAACCGTATATCAGGGCTCGATCAGCTTGTTCCGGATGGCGTAACGAACGAGCTTGCTCGCCGAGTGGAGTTGGAGCTTGCGCATGAGGTTGCTGCGATGCGTGTCCACGGTCTTGACTGATATCTGCAACCGATGGGCGATCTCCTTGCTGCTGCGCCCTTCCGCAATCAGGCGCACAATCTGGCGCTCACGCGGGGTGAGCACCCCGCCGGTTCTCTTTGCCTCAGGGCTCGCACTCCCCAGCGCCCGCTTTGATCTTTCATATTCAGGATGCATGGCAAACAGTATCGGTGGCGCCTTCCGCCCATGGCGGCCTGCGTGGCAGGCAGCACTATCGAGCCTAAGACAGAACACCGAAATGGCGGGCCGCTGACGTGGCGCGCAGTTCACCGCGCTCCTCACCCCCTACAAGCGCGGGGCCGCAAATACGTCCATCGGCCCCACATCTAACGCCGAATGCCACTTCCGATTGCGCAAGGTGGCACCCAGCTTCTACAATTTAGACCGTCCGGGGGCATATCGCAAACAAGCAAATTTCTCCCGCGTTCCTGTCAACGCGCGGTCAGGGTCCCCGGTGGAGAACGCACGCGGTTTGGCGACCGTAGCGCCGGGCGCAGACGAGAGGTTGTGGATTTGACCGGCGTGAGGGGGGGCGTGTATCCTGGCAGCGCAGGAAGAAGTCGGGAATTAGCTGGAGTTTGCAACAGAAAGAACCGGCCCGTTGCGAGCACTCGGGCGGGCCTGACGGCACAAAACCTATGGATGCTGAACTACTGCGTTATACGTCAGGTGAGGATATTCAACTCGGGGACCGTGTCCAACTTGCCGGCACATTTGCCACCGTGGTGTTCGTGAGCGACGGCGAGAACTGCGAGACCGCCCCCGGATATGAGGACTATGCCGGGGCCGAGCGTGGCGTGATGGTCTGCGACGACGACGGCTCGCTCACCACGGTTGATGAATACGACGAGCGGTTGGTCTTCATGGAGCGCGGCACGGTTTGATCCGCGATTAGGCCCCTGAAGGGCTGCGCTCCGTGGCGCGCCCGTCGGAAGGAACCCGCGCGCCTTTATGCACAAGCGCTGGGGAGTGCTCACACTTACACAAACCAGTTCCTTCCTCGGCGGCGGTGCACTACGCTCCCGCGGATGAAACCGGCGGCAACACTCTGCCTTCTAATTCTGCTCACAGCCTCCGCTGCTGCCAGTCTAGCCTCGCCCGCAGATCCGGTGCAGCAGGTCAAGATCGCCGAAGACCGCGCCAGCGATTGGCGCATTGTCTGCCCACCGCCGGCCTCGCCGGTCATCAACTGGGGGGCTGGCGAACTGCAACGATACCTCCGGCAAATCAGCGGCTGCAAACTGGCTATCGTCAAGCGCGTCCGCGGCAAACCGGCCTTGGCTGTCGGGCTCCGCCCCGAATTGTCGCCAAAGGACCGGGCGGTGCTGCCCCCAGCCGCAAAGGGCTATGACGGTTACGCAGTGGCGGTCGTAGCGGGAACGCCCAAGACCCCAGCCCGCATCGTGATCGCCGGGGACAACGCGCGCGGAGTGATCTATGGCATTTACGATGTGCTGGAGCGCCTGGGTTGCCGCTGGTTTTACCCCACCGAAGATGCCGCGGACCCGGAGGTCGTGCCGGTGCAGAGCACGATTTCCCTGCCCGCCGGATCGTGGGCCGTGGCCTCGCCGATGAAGCACCGCATCTGCAACGGCAGCGCGTGGTTCTTTGAGATGGAGGCCGGCCCGGCCCGCAAGCAGATCGAGTGGGCGATGAAGGCGCGTTACAACGCCATGGGCTGGCAGGCCGACACCCACACCCCGCTGGAGACGCAATACCGGCAGCTTGCCGACACCGGCCTGCTTGCCGCATTGAAACAGCGCGACATGTTCCTGCACGGCCCGGCCCATTGCTTCAACCTCCTGCTGCGCGCTGAGGATTACCTGACCAACCATCCCGATTGGTTTGGTCTGCGCGACGGCAAGCGCGTGCCTCAGGCCTTCGCGGGCGCGCAGTTCTGCTGGTCGAATCCCGAAGCGCGGAAGCAGTTTACCGACAACGCCGCGGCGTTCGCCCGGCAGGCGAAGCAAATCAACATCCTCTGCCTGGTGCCGTTCGATGGCGGACAGGCCTGCGAATGCGAGCCATGCAAGAAGGCCGGCGCCAGCAACCTGCTGATGCTCCTCATGGCGGAAGTCATTGAGCGGCTCAAGACCTGCCGGCCGGACCTGCTGGTCGAGACGGTTGGCGGCTATGGCGCCATGACCGATCCGCCCGACACGGCGCGGATTCACCCGCAACAGCGCGTTGTGTGGGCGCATTGGGGCCGCGTCTATACGATGGGCTACGATGACCCGCGCTATGACCGCAAGGACAACCTGGAGAAGTGGCGCCGCGCCGCTCGGGGCGGCGTCACGCTGTGCCAGTATTACACCGACAACTTCGCCGAGCCGTGGGTGATGTCGCCGTTCACAGTGGCGATGGAAGGCGACCGCCGCTACTTCCGCGAGAAAGGGATTGATTCGGTCTATATGTTGATGTGGCCGCGTGGCTATTGGTGGAACCACGGCTTGAACGGCTACCTGGCCGGCCGTTGTTTCCACGACTTCTCGCTGAGCCCCTACGACCTGCTGCGTGATTACGCGCGGCATTACTTCGGCCCGGAGGCAGGTGCTTTGCTGGCCGACTACCATGAGGCGTGGGCGCGCGATCCTGAGTTGTGCTACCGCGTGCGCGGCGATTCGCGCGACGCGGACCGCGCCCGGCTGGCCGACCAGCGCAAGCGATTGCTCGAACCGGCCGCCCGGCTCGTGGCGAGCGAACCCATGCTGGCCCGCCGCCTCGGCAAGGTGGAGAAACTCCACACGTTGGCCGAGCGCCTCATGGAGGTCCACCGCCAGCGCGACGACATCCAGCGCCTGCGCCGCGCCGGCCAATTCGCCCCGGCCCGCGCCCAACTGGAGCGCGCCCGCGCCTATACCGACGAAGTGCTCGCCCTCTTTTACACGCTGGCCGACCTGAACCAGGGCCTCATCGAGCGCAAGGAAGTCCCCACCTTCATCACCGCCAATGTGAAAAACTGGATTGAGGAAGAGGCCAAGGCCATTGCGGCGGGGAACAAGGAATAGACACAGAGCTTGTGGGGTGCGGCGGGAAGCAAAGCGCCACGCCGCTTTGCGGAGAAGGACCTTACAGGGAAAGCGGTGTCGCCGCCGCGCTCTGCCAACCGCGGTCCAAGGCTTCGTTGAAAGGCTTTCCTAGTGGGCGCAGCTTGTCTATTGTCACGCCCCGATGCGAAGACTAACGATTACCTTGCTTCTATCCGCGGTGGCCGTGGGGCTGTGTGCCTGCAACGAGCCGCCGCCCCCCGCCGCGCCCGCCCCCGCCCGGACCTATCGCAACCCGCTGCTGCCCGAACGCGTGATAGCCGACCCCTTCATCCTGCGCCTGGACGGCACTTACTACCTCTACGGGACCACCGATGGCCGGGGCTACGAGGTGTTCGTCTCCACGAACTTGGTGGATTGGGAATCCAAGGGCCGCGCGTTCACGGACCCGCGTGGCGGCGCCTGGGCGCCCGAGGTCTTCCACCACGAGCGCGGCGACGGCAAGTTCTATCTGTATTATACGGACAACCTGCCCGGCGAGCAGCGCGGGCCGCTGGAGAAACAGGTTGGCGTGGCCGTGGCGGACAGTCCGCTGGGGCCGTTCACCGACAAGGCAGCGCTGGCATCGCACTCGATTGACGCCCACCTGTTCCAGGACGACGACGGCAGCCTTTACCTGTATTATGTTGACCTCTCCGGCGGTTTCAAGATTCTCGTCCAGCCGATGGCCGACCCGCTGACCAAGCGAGGCGAGCCAAAGGTCCTCATCCGCCCGGAGCAGGATTGGGAAAAGGCCAATGGTGAGGTCACCGAGGGCCCCTTCATACTCAAACGCCAGGGCACTTATTACCTCACCTATTCCGGTTCTGGGGCCGACACGCCCGACTACGCCATCGGCTACGCGACCTCCCAGTCACCCAGCGGCCCGTTCGTGAGATACGCCGGCAACCCGATCGCCCGGCGCGGCGGGTCCGTGATCGGGCCCGGCCATCATTGCGTCGTGGAAGGTCCCGACGGCAAGCTCTGGCTCGTCTATCACCAGAAATGGAACGCCGAGCGGGGCTGGCGCCGCTTTCTCGCGCTCGACCCCATCTGGTTCGACGAACAAGGCGTTCTGCACACGAAACTGTCACGGGGCACGGATCAGCCGGCTCCCTGAGCGCCAGCCCTGCGGCTGGCTTGTGTTGCGGGACGGCCAGCCCGGGAACGATAATTGCAGCCGGACCTGCGGTTTAGACTGCGCCGGGGCGGGGCGAGCAGCCCGACTTTGGGTGTGTCAGTGACTACTCTTTGTCCAGGACCGCCCGCAGGGTCAGCTCCGCCCCCTCGCTGACCTGGAGGTTCTTCTGGTAAGTCTTGAATCCCGCTTTCCTGACCTCCACCACGTGCGGCCCGGCCTTGAGCCTCACCCGCGCCGGCGTATGGCCGACGAAGCCGCCATCCACGTAAATTTCGCACGCATCGTCCGGTGCCATCACAGTAACAATACCTGCTTTGCCACCCGTCGAGGGAGCCGGGGTGTTGTTGCTCGGGGAGGCGGCAGGCGTTCTGTCAACGCCTGGCGGGGGGGACGCCTCGCCAGGGTTGAACTCACGAGCAAGCCGCTGCCCTTCGGCGACCTGTTCCGGTGTCAGGAACCGCTCAACTCCTGCCAGGTTTACCTTGGCGTCATCGGCCAGCGCGCCCCCTTTGGCCACCGCGAGGTTGAACCATTTATAGGCTTCCACATGGTCCTTCGTCACCCCATTGCCCCTGGCGTAACAAAGCCCCAGCGTGTTTTGCGCCGGCCCAAATCCTCTCTCGGCTGCTTTGCGAACCAATTTGACTCCTTCCGGGATGTCCTTTGGCACGCCGTTGCCTTCCAGGTAACAGTTGCCCAACTCGGCTTCCGCGTCCGGCAGCGCCTGATTGGCCGCCTGGCGGTACCAAGCCGCCGCTTCGGCGGCATTCCGCTCGACCCCGTCGCCGTTGGCGTAGCACGTGCCCAGATCGAACTGCGCTTCTGCCAGCCCTTGCTCGGCGGCCCGGCGCAGCCATTGCGCGGCTTCGACCCTATTCATCTTAACGCCCACACCGTTGGCAAGATTCCAACCCAGCAGCCTCTGGGCGCGGGCCAATCCCTGTTCAGCGGCCTTGCGCAGCCACTTCGTGGATTTGCCCGGGTCTTTGGTGACTCCGATTCCGCGCGCGTAGAAGGATGCCACACTGAGTTGGGCTTCGGCGTCTCCCTTATCCGCTTTGGCCTTGATCGCCGCGAACTGTCTGCGTTCGGCATCGGCCGTCTGGCCGCACAACTCAGCGGCAGAACCCACGCAAAGGAACAGCAGCGCGCAGAGCAGGCGACAGAGCTTCATGCGGGCAGCTTAACCGGCTTTCCACGGCTGGCAAGTGTGGTCAACATATCCCCGCGGATCCGAATTAGCCCTTCGGGGCGGTGGGAACCGCGGAGGCATGCAGAGGTCACTTGACAAGGGCGCCGGTTCCGTTAATTCAACTGCCGACGACTATGCCGCGACTCATTGTGCAGCCCGGTTCACCCGACGCCCGTGAGATCAACCTCAAGTCAGGCACCAACTCGCTTGGGCGCGGCCCCGCGAACGACTTCACGCTCGATGATCCCTCGGTCTCGGGTACCCATTGCCAGATCGTGGTGGAGGGCGGCAAGGCGGTGATCCGGGATTTGGGTTCCACCAACGGCACATATGTCAACCGCGCGCCGGTGAAGGAAGCGGCGCTCCAGGCTGGTCAAACACTGCACCTGGGCAGCCTGGAGATCCTCTTCTATGCCGACGCGCCCGCCGGCGCGGGAGTCGCCTCGCCGCCATTGCCTCCGCCGCGCGCCGTGGCGTCCGCAGGGGCTATCCGCGTCGCGAGGCCAGGCACCGTCGCGCGGATTCCGACTCCGCCGCCGCCTCTGGCCGTTCCGCCGCAGGCAGCGCCTCCTCCCATCGCCACGCCCTCCGGCCCTTGCAAACTCCACCCCAAGGTTCCCGGCCGGCATTTTTGCACACATTGCCAGCTTTTGTTCTGTGAGGCGTGTGTCACCACCCGCGCGCACAAGAAGCACTGCCGCCAATGCGGCGCGGAATGCGTGCCCGCGCGAGTCACGCTGCAACGTGCCGCGGCGTCGAGAGGGTTCTTCGCCCGGCTTCCCGGCGCGTTTGCCTACCCCTTCCTCGGCAGCGGCGTGCTGATGCTGATAGTGAGCGCCGTGGTGATCTCGATTGCCGAGGGCTTCACCGGATTCTGGATGTCTATCCCGCTCATGATCGCCGCCTACGGCTACATCTTCTCTTTCCTGCAGAATATCATCCACGCTACCGCCAACGAGGAGGAGGAAATGCCCGACTTGCCCGGTTTGGACGATGTGTTTGGCGGTGCCTTGCGCCTGGGCATGACGGTGCTGATATGTTTTGGGCTGCCGTTAGCCCTTTTCGTGCTGAGGCTCTTTGAGTGGTATGACGCGCCGGCCACCCTCCAAATTGCCGCGATGCTGCTGGGGTGTCTCTATTTCCCGATGGCATTCCTGGCCGTGGCGATGAAGGACACCGCCCTGGCCGCTAATCCGCTGGTTGTGATCCCGGCCATTCTCAAAGTCCCCCTGGGCTACCTGGTCACCTGCACGGTCGTGGTCGGCGTGTATCTGCTGCGGTTGCTGGGGGACGCCCTGGCAGGCGGCGCCGAGAGCATCGGGTATCAAACCAGGGATATGCAGGTGATGTTCCTGACATTTGGCTTGCGGGCCGTTTGGGGCCTGATCCGGGTCTATTTGCTCGCAGTGAGCATGCGCATATTGGGCCTGCTCTACGTGGCGAACAAACAGAAGTTCGGCTGGTTCGACCGATAGCAGCCGGGACGGTCCGGCTCCCGGGAGAAAGAGCAGTGGCGCGTGCTCCGGTGGGAACACGCGCCACAGCAAGAGGTCTTTTTAGTTTGAGGGACCAGCTCGCAGCGGATCTACGGCTTTGGCAAGTCTTTGACCGCCTTGGCAGCATCATCGGCCACTTTGCCGGCTTCATCGGCGGCCTTGCCGACGGCTTCACCAACGGCGTTCTGGGCCTTGGCGATCCAGTCGTTGACGGATTGCTTCTGCTCGGGCGTCAGCTTGGCGTTCTCCGCGAGTTTCTTCAGTTCCGCCACAGCTCCCGCGTAATCGGCGGACTTGATGGCGGCGATTGCCTTATCGGCGCTTTCCTTTACGGAGGCTTCCGCGGACTGGAAGCTCGATTCCAGCGCCGAGGTGTCAACATTGCCCGTCGGTTTGCTGCAACCGGCAAGTGCCAGCGTAGCGGTCATGATTGCTGTCAGTATCCATCCACTAATTCTCATTAACTACCCTTTCGTTGTTTGCTTTGTTATTCTGGTTCGCAGGTTTGGTAAACCCGATTAGTAGCGCCAAAGTAACCGCCACTTCGGCAATGGGTCAAGCAGAGACTTGCACTCGGCAAGAGGCGGCCCAATCCACTCACCATAGGCCGTTGGCCTGCCAGGGAACCGGTCGGGCCCTGCGCGAGATTGCTGGCTTCACGCCTTTCCGATCACGGTGCGAATGCGCTGGCCGGCGTCGGCGGTTACCCCTGGATGGGCTGGCGCTTGAGCTGTCGCAATTCCTGCTGCTGGCGCAACAGGTCGTTTCGGGCGGCCTCGGAGGTTTCCGGCTGGTGGGCACGCTGCATCAACGCCGCCAACTGCCGATCCAGCGCCTGGTTGCGCAAACGCTGGGCGACATCGCGGAGTTGCTGGGCCGGATTGGGGATCGGGCGCGATTCGGTAGTGGCTTCGGTCACCAGGCTCCGCATCTCCGGTGTGTCACACTCGTCCACAAAGGCGGCCAGGCTGGTCCAGGTTTGATTTGCCTGAGCCGCCAGGCGCCGGGCGATAATCTGCCGCGCGAGCGGATGCTGCACCCACGCGGGGTCCAGGTGCGCCGCCGCCCAGTCGGCGAGGTCGTCATGCAGCAGCAGCAGTTTCAACAGCCAGAACTCGGTCTGTGCGGGCCGCCGGGGGCCGGCGGGCTCTTCGGCGGGCGCTTCGGCCAGCTCGGGCGCCGGCGTCTTTGGCCGCGACTGCTTTCCGAACTCGGCGCGCACAGCGTCCGGCGTTACGCCCAGGCGCAAGGCGGTCTTCTGCGCGTATTTGTCAATCAGGACGGCGTTGCCGGTCTTGTGCACGGCTTCGGCCATGCCGCGCAGCACCGCCAGGCGCCCTTTGTCAGTGGTGACCTGGTTGAGGGCGGTCAGGCGATTAAGGTAATAGTCGAAGAAGCCTTCGGCGCGCTCGACGAGCTGCTTGAAGGCGGGGCCGCCCGAGGCCTTGATGAAGCTGTCCGGGTCATGGGGTGCGGGCACCACGGCCACCCTCACCGCCAGCCCGGACGCCAGCAGGCTGTCCAGTGACCGGACCGCCGCATTCTGCCCCGCCTCGTCCGAATCGAAGCAAAGGACGACCTCCTCGACGTAGCGCCTGAGAATGCGGGCGTGGTCGGCGGTGAAAGCCGTGCCTTGGGGCGCGACGACATTCTGCACGCCGGCCATGAAACAGGCGATCAGGTCGAGCTGCCCCTCGCATACGATGGCGTGGCCGGCCTCCAGGACGGCGCGCTTGGATTTGTCCAGGCCGAAGAACACCTTGCTCTTGGTGAAGATCGGCGTCTCGGGTGAGTTGACGTATTTGGCGGTCTTTTCGTCCCCCGCGAGCACGCGCCCGCTGAAGCCAATCACCCGCCCCTGCTCGTCGCAGATGGGAAACATCAGCCGCCCGCGAAAGCGGTCGTAGTAGCCGTCGCCTTCCTGGCGGCGCAGGATCAGGCCCGCTTGCTCCACGAGCGCAAGTTCGTGTCCCTTGCTCCTGGCCCAGTTGACCGTGTCGTCCCACAGGTCCGGCGCGGCTCCCAGGCGGAAGAGCTTGACGGCTTCCTCGGACACGCCGCGTTTGGCGAGGTAATCGCGTGCAAGATGGCCGGAAGCCTCGTTGGCGAGGGCGTTCTGCCAGCGCTGCGCGATTTGCTCATGGACTTCCAGCAGCCGATCTTTCAGATGCCGCGAGTGCTGCTCGCCGGCGTTCTTCTCGTACTCCAGCGGAATCTTCGCCCGGTCGGCCAGGCGCCGCACCGCCTCCGGGAAATCAATGTTCTCGTATTCCTTGACGAAGGCGAACACGTCGCCGCCCTTGTGGCAGCCAAAGCAATGGAAGATCTGCCGGTGGGGATTGACGTTGAAGCTCGGAGTCTTCTCCTTGTGGAACGGGCAGAGGGCGACGAAGTTGGCCCCGGCGCGCTTGAGCGGCAAGTACGACCCGATCACATCCACGATGTCGCTGGCAGCGCGGATCTGCTCGAGGGTCGCCGAAGAAAACAGGCCAGCCATAATCCTGCGCGCCATCTTAATCCCAAGGCTGAAGCTGGGCAAAAGAATACAGCCCGACCTCCGGGGAGGGGGGGTGCGCAGGCGGCGACTTGCGTTCCGGAGGCTTGAGCGATAGAACTCGACTTGTGATTAAGCACAATTCCGGTGGACGCAGCAGTCTGTTTACGCGTCCGCCAGCATTCATGCCAACTATCAGGGCATCAGTTTAACCATGCTGACACGACGCGATTTCATCAAACTTATCGGCGCAGCCGGGGTATTCGCCGGCGGCGACATCCCGGCCGGCGCTTGGGGAGCCGGAATGAATCAGGGGAGGGCACAGATGCGGTTTCGGAGTCGAGGAGTCGTTATCTCGCCGGCTGACTTGACGCTGGCCGACTGGCCGGAGCGGGCATCCAGGGCCGGGCTCACGGTGATGGCGCTCGGTGCGGCGCCGTCAACACTCATCGAGTTTGTCGGCACGGACGCCGGAAAGGCGTTCCTGGCTAAGTGCCGGAAGCTCGGACTCCAGGTCGAGTACGAGATGCATGCGATGTTCCAGCTTCTGCCCCGGTCGCTCTTCGCGGGGTCACCGGAATTGTTTCGGATGGACGACGAGGGCAAACGCAATCCAGACGGCAATTTATGCGTCCACTCGGAGAGAGCGTTGGCGATCGTGTGCCGGAACGCGGTGAAGACGTGCCGGGCGCTGAAGCCCACGACCCACCGCTACTTCCTGTGGTGCGACGACGGCCAACGGGGGTGCCGCTGCCCGAAATGCCGGGGGTTCTCGGACAGCGAGCAGGCCCTGATCGTGGAGAACCGGATGATAAAGGCGATCCGGAAGCTTGATCCAAAAGCCCGGTTGGCCCACCTGGCATACACGCACACCATGAGCGCCCCGGTGAAGGTCAAGCCCGAGCGCGGCATATTCCTGGAGTTCGCACCCTTCACTCGGAGTTGGAGGCAGCCGTTGTCCGATCCCTCCAACAGGCCGGACCTGGATGCGCTGAACGCCAACCTGGAGGTTTTCTCTGCCGCCGATGCGCACGTGCTCGAGTACTGGCTCGACGTCTCCCTCTTCTCCTCATGGAAGAAGCCCGCGGTCAAGCTTCCGTTCGATGAGCGGGTTCTCGAGGCGGACCTGAAGGTCTATGCCGCGCGAGGCATCCGCAGTGTGACGACCTTTGCCGCTTACATGGATGCGGAATACGTCAAGAGCCACGGCGAGCCGCCAATTCAGGCCTATGGGCGGGCGCTGTGTGCGGCGCAATAGAGCAACTACGCAATCAGTTAGTCTCTTAGGTCAAGAGACTCACCCCGCAGCCATCCGTGGCTTGTCCAGGATAGCCCGGTAAAACTCCTGGAACCGGGCGCCGGCGCGGTCAGGATTACAGGTCTTCTCCGCCCAGGCCCTGGCCCGCAGGCTCAGCGCTCGCCGCCGTTCGGGGTCGGCTTCAATGGTGGCGATCGCCTGCCTGAGCGGCTCCACCGAGACCGGTACCATCAAGGCCGCACCCGCCTCATGTAATTCCGGCGCCAGGCTGATTTGGCTCGAAGTGACCAGGGGCAGGCCCATCGCCATGGCCTCCACCAGGGCAATGCCAAAGGCTTCCCAGCGGGAAGGGGAAACAAACAGATCAGCCATTCGCAGCAGGGACCATTTCTCCGCGCCATACCATGATTGGTCAGTGCCTCGCTTTTTGAACGTTGCTGAAGGGGTGATTTCGCCACACCATTCGCCAGTGCGAAAGCCGCAGATACTCCTCGTCGTCGTTGCGAGCCTGGCGGCACTGGTTGCTTTGGTTGCTTTCGTTGCTTTTCGCACACGTCACGACGAGCCAAGTGCAGAGCCAAGCCAGAATGGCCGGTCGCTGTCCGAATGGCTTGCGAGCTACGAAGCTGAACTCGAGGGCGGCCGGGACCCTTCTCGACTCGACGAGGTCGTCCGGGCTGTCCAGGCCATCGGCCCGAAGGCTCTCCCCTTTCTTTTGGAATGGATTCAGTACGAGCCGCCATACGCGCTGCCGATGCTTCCGCCAGACGAGAACCCCATCCACTTCCTGACCTGGCGAGCCGAACGACGAGGGGACGAAGCCGTCCGCGGATTCGAGTTTCTCAGCAGCAACGCTGTTGCCTGCATTCCCGAGTTGAAATCCATGATGCGGGACAAGGCCCGGCCCAACGCCGCACTTCGGGCAACCGCCGCTCTCAGCATGATGGGCGCGCCGGCGTTTTCTCACCTGGCTGCGGCGCTGGCGGATACCAATCAACCTTTTCGGGAACGCATCTGTTACTGGATGGCCGGCTACATGGTGCCCGCTGTTGGCACGAATACCTGTCTTCCTCACCTCCGAGCCGCTATGGAAGACCGGGATCCCCAAGTCCGGCAAGCCGCCTCCAAAATGGTGAAACGCCTCACGTCTCCTGCGGTGACGAACACCGCGCCGGGGTCACGCCGCCCCTAGACGCCTTTGAGCAGGAGGTCCACCAGGAAGTCAATCCACTCGGTGGTGACCGGTTCGGTCAGCTCGTAGGAGGTGGCGAAGTCTTCCTCGAAGAGCTCGCGCTTGAGCCGGGCGGCGAAAGCGGGGTCGGAGGTGGCGACGTTTTGTTCCTGGCAAACCCGGAGGCTGAGGTGGTTGAGGTTGGCGGAGCCCACGCAGGCCCAATCGTCCACCATCAGCGCCTTCACGTGGGTCATGCCGGGGTAGAAATAGACGCGCACGCCATGTTCCAGGAGGTAGTTGGCTACGACCAGGTTGCTGCGTCCGCCGGACTTGAGATCGTTGACGCGCGGCAGCACGACGCGGACGTCCACTCCCCGGTTGCGGGCGCGGACCAGGGCGATAATGACCCGCTTGTCAAAGAGGTAGGGGTGTTCCAGGTAGATGTAGCTTTTGGCCTTGGCGATGGCGTGTTGCACGGCCGAATTGAATGGCTTCCACAGGGTCTTGGTTGGCAGGAGCCGCAATTGGATCCAGCGGTCTTCGGGACGGGAGGCTGGGGGCTTGCGCGGGCCGCGGGTCAGCTCGGCGACGTAGCCAAAGTCGCCCAGCAGACCTTCGTGGGCCCAATCGCGCCGGAATTCATCTTCGAGTGTGGCGACGACCGGCCCCTGCAATTCCACCATCAGGTCGTGCCATTCGAAGCGGTATTCGCGCCCCAGGTTCATGCCGCCGATCCACGCGTGGGTGCCATCCACCAGCAAGACCTTGGTGTGGTCGGAGGAGAACCAGGGGTTGAGGAACGGGCGCACGCGGACGCGGGAGTCTTGTTTCAGGTAGGAACAGATGGAGTTGGGTAAAACGAAACCCTCCGGCAGCGGTGTGCCGGGCGGGACCATGCCGCCGCTGATGGTCCCCAGCCGGTCGAGAATGACTTTGACCTCGATCTGCCTGGAACGCGCCTTGAGTTGGTCAGCCACCGCGACTCCCACGTCGTCTTTGTCGAAGATGTAAATGTCGAAGTGGATGTGGTTGGTGGCGTTGGCGATGGCCTGCTTGAGGCGGGGGAAGAACCGCTCGCCGTCAATCAGGAGGTCCAGCGCGCCGTCCAACTGCCGTGTGCCGGTATAGCGATCCAGCCAGTCTTCCCACTGCGCCAGGTCCATGCCCTGGGAACGGTCGGCCGGGGGATACCGGTAGCTGGGTTTGGGGTACGGGAAGCGGACGAAGCGGACTACGGTCTGCAGCCCCAGGTCCCCCAGCCGAACCAGGCTCGAAACGGGGTTTTTGACGAGGGCCAAACCGTGGCTCTCAAACAAGAGGGCGCTGACTCCCTGGGCGGTCGCCGAAAGCCCCAGCCCGCGTTCGGTGGCGTCATAGTAGGCGGCCGGAACCAGCCAGACACATTGGCCCCGTTTACGGTCGAGCAACAGCGCCTGGGGGAAACGCCGGGCATCAGGCGCCAGCAGAAGAAAGAGCGACTTGCCCGGGTAGCTGCGGGTCAAATCCTGTTCCACCGAGCGGGCCAGCGTCCCGATAGTATCCTCCATCGAAAGGTGGCGGTCAATGATGACTCCTTCGGGCTGATCCCCGGCCGAGGAGAACCGAGGACTGCCCTGCGCATCACGATACAGCAGGCGCTCGTCCTGGAGGCCCTGGTAGTAGATTCCGTGCCCCGGGGAGGCGGGTGTCAGCACCTCGACCAGGTTCGTCGCCAGCCGGCGCCATTCGGCGTCGGCAACAACCGTCGCCTCACGCCAGTCCCGCTCGCCCGCCGGCATGCGCGCCAGCTTCTTGTGCCAGCGCAGCACGGCTGAGCTGACCTGGTAACCTTCGTTGGGGATGCGATGCCGGCTCCAGCGCGCGCTGAATTCCTCGACACTGGTCGGGGTCTGGAAATAGAAGCGCAGGCGGTCGCCCTTCACGAAGACTCGAGGCATCGGCGCGGATGGAGCGGTGAGGCTCCGCCATTCGTCCAGCGCTTGTTGCCTGGGAGCGGCCGCTGATGCGGGCCGGCCGGCCACATCGGCCAAGAGCATCAGCGCGGCTAGCGCCGCCGCGGTGATGTGCCTGGCGCTACTTCCTGAAAACATGGCACCGTTAGTCAACAAATTTACTCCGGAGAAGTCAACGACACTCGGGAGCCGGCCAGTGTGCCGGGAGCGGGTTGCTTCGCGCGACGCGACTGCCAGTTGCTAAAGATGCCAATTGGACGGGAAAAAGGTGTAAGTTCATTCATTTTAATGGGTTATCACATTTTGGGCGGGCCGGAGGGCCGTTGTGGGCCTGAACTGGCATAAGTTCTGTAATGGCAGTGTGTTACGCTGAAATCCGCCCGCGATGTCAAGGCTGTATCTACGGTGTGGATGTGGTGTGGATACGGTTAGGATACGGTGAGACTCCCTGGGAGAGCGGGGGCTGGTTCCGGGTGGCATCCGGTTCAATCGCCTGGAATGAGGTGAGGGGGGCATGCTTTGGCAAGCAGGTTTTTCTCTCGCGGATCGAGGCTTCCGTTTCTCCGCTGAGTGAGAGGCTGATGGCCCGGGCCGGTTGGCGTAGTGGATCCCTTGTCAAATCACGCGTGGTGGCGGAGGGGACAAGATGTGTCCAACGCGAGCCCAATTTCCGCACTTCGCTTGACTTGCAGCACACGGGGCTTGTTTAATCTCTGCGGTTCTCGAAGACAACTCGACTTGGAATTCATGAAAGCACTTATTGACTGGGCAAAGGCCGGGCGGAGATTCGTCTCGGTTGCCGGGGCGACGTCCCTGCTCGCGGTAGGCAACATGCACTTCCCGACAGTTTGCAGCGCTGCGAACCCGCCGACCAGCGTGCGGGTTGTTCCGGTGCCGGCGGCGGCCTCGGCGGGTCTTTTGTACACCGGGAACCGGGAGCCGCTGATGCCCAGCCCGCTGATCAAGCTGCCGATCGGCAGCATCAAGCCGCGCGGCTGGCTGCGGCATCAGCTCGAACTCGAGGCCAAAGGGATGACGGGGCGGCTGGAGGAGATTTCGAAGTGGTGCAAGTTCGAGGGCAATGCATGGGCGGACCCGCAGGGTCAGGGCCACAGCGGCTGGGAAGAGCTGCCGTATTGGCTCAAGGGCTATGGGGACCTGGGCTATGTGCTGGGCGACCCGGCCATCACGAAGAACGCGCGGAGGTGGGTTGATGCGGTGTTGGCCAGCCAGGAAGCCGACGGCTGGTTCGGGCCGCGCGCCAACAAGACCGGGCTCAAGGGCAAGCCGGACCTTTGGCCGCACATGGTCATGTGCAACGTGCTGCAGTCGTTCTACGAATTCAGCGGCGACGAGCGGGTGCTGCCGTTCCTGACGAAGTATTTCCTGTGGCTCAACACGCAGCCCAGCGAGAACTTCGGCGCCGGCTACTGGCCCAAGATCCGTTTCGGGGACAACCTCGAGACGATTTACTGGCTGTACAACCGCACGGGCGAGCCCTGGCTGCTGGACCTGGCCCGGCGCATCCACGAGAACATGCAGGATTGGACCAGCGGGGTGCACGACTGGCACAACGTGAACGTGGCGCAGGGTTTTCGCGCGCCGGGCATTTACTATATGCAGGCGAAGGAGGAGCGGTTCCTGCGCGCCGCCGAGAACAACTACGCGACGGTCATGGACCTTTACGGGCAGTTCCCGGGCGGGGGGTTTGCCGGGGACGAGAATTGCCGCCCCGGCTACACGGACCCGCGGCAGGGGTTTGAGACGTGCGGCATTGTCGAGTTCATGCACAGTTTTGCGATGCTCACGAAGATATCGGGGAACCCGCTCTGGGCCGACCGCTGCGAGTACATCGCGTTTAACTCGATGCCGGCGGCGCTGACGCCCGATTGGAAGGGGCTGCACTACCTGACCTGCCCGAACCAGATTCAGCTCGACAAAGAGAACAAGGCCCCGGGAGTGCAGAACAAGGGAACGATGTTTTCCTACAGCCCGTTTGAGCGGTATCGCTGCTGCCAGCACAACGTGTCGCACGGCTGGCCTTATTACGCCGAGGAGCTTTGGCTGGCGACCGGCGATCGCGGGCTATGCGCCGCCCTTTACGCCGCCAGCGAGGTGAGCGCCAAGGTCGGACCCGGCGCCAGCGTGAAGATTGTCGAGGAGACGGATTATCCGTTTGGCGACACGATCGCGCTGAAGCTCTCGACCATGCAGAGCGTGAAGTTCCCCCTGTATCTGCGCATTCCCCAGTGGTGCGAGAACGCATCGGTGAAGATCAATGGCCGGTCGGTCAAGTGTGCGGCCAAGCCTCTGTCCTACGTGGTGCTGGAACGCGAGTGGCGGGACGGGGATGTGGTCAGTGTTCGTCTGCCGATGGAGGTGTCGGTGCGGAAGTGGGAGAAGAACCAAAATGCGGTGTCGGTGGACCGCGGCCCGTTGACCTTTTCGCTGAAGATAGGCGAACGGTGGCAGCGCTGCGGGGGCACCGAGGCCTGGCCGGAATGGGAGGTTTTTCCAACCACACGCTGGAATTACGGCTTGGTGCTCAACGAGAAGAATCCGGCAAAGTCGTTCAAGCTGGTGAATTGGAAGGAACGCGCGGTGCCGGCCCAGCCGTTCACGCCGGACACGGCGCCCATTGAGCTGCAGGCACAAGCCAGGCGGATTCCCGCCTGGAAACAGGACCCACTCGGCCTGGTGGGCAAGTTGCAGCCCAGCCCGGTGAAGTCAGTGGAACCCGTTGATACCATAACGCTGATTCCGATGGGCGCTGCCCGATTGCGCATCACCGCCTTTCCGGTGATCGGATCGGACCAGAACGCACGGGAGTGGAAGCCTGCGGAATAGAAACAGGAATGAAGAACAATCAACTATGAACCAGATCCCTATGCATCACAATATCCTACGCAATGTCCAGGGCATGCTTGCGCTTCTGCTTTTTGTGCCGCTGGCCGGCGGCGCGTCGTGGCAGCCGGCAGCAGGGCCGTTGAAGACGCGCTGGGCCAAGGACGTTTCTCCACGCAACGCCCATCCCGAGTATCCGCGCCCGCAAATGGTGCGCAACGATTGGCTCAACCTCAACGGCCTCTGGGACCTGGCGATCACGAGCAAGGACGCTGCGCGCGCCACGTTCGACACTCAGATTCTGGTGCCCTTCCCGGTGGAGTCGGCGCTGTCTGGGGTGATGCGGCCGGTCAGCGAGAACGAGCGCATGTGGTATCGCCGCACCTTCAAGGTGCCCGGCAAGTGGCAGGGCCGGCGTGTCCTCCTTCATTTTGGCGCAGTGGATTTCGAGGCCACCGTCCTGGTCAATGGCAAGGAGGTGGGCCGGCACCGAGGCGGCTACGACGCGTTCAGCTTCGAGATTACCGACGCCCTCAAGCCGTCCGGCGAGAACGAGCTGATCGTGATGGTCTGGGACCCGACGGATGCCGGAACGCAGCCCCGCGGCAAACAAGTGCGCAAGCCGCATGGGATCTGGTACACGCCCACGAGCGGCATTTGGCAGACGGTTTGGCTGGAGCCGGTCGGCACTGCCTTCATCACCGATCTGAAGATCACGCCGGATGTGGACAACGAAGCGGTGACCGTCCAGCCCGTCACCACTCCCGCGCTGGGCGTGTGCACGGTCGAGGCGACGATTCGGGACGGGGCCAAGGTGGTATACAAGGCCTGGGTGACGGCAGGGGGAAGGATCAAGATGCCGGTCAAGAACGCCCGGCTTTGGTCGCCGGAAGACCCGCATCTGTACAGCCTTAGCCTTCGGCTGCAGCTCGGGGGTCGCACCATTGACAAGGTTGAAAGTTACTTTGGCATGCGCAAGATTTCGCTGGGGAAGGACGACAAAGGTTTCACGCGCCTGATGCTCAACAACAAGCCCTACTTCCAGTTTGGCCCGCTGGACCAGGGATTCTGGCCCGACGGCCTTTACACCGCGCCCACCGATGAGGCCCTGCGTTACGACATCGAGATGACCAGGAAACTGGGGTTCAACATGGCGCGCAAGCACGTCAAGGTTGAGCCGGATCGGTGGTATTACTGGTGCGACAAGCTCGGCCTGCTGGTCTGGCAGGACATGCCCAGCGGCGACAAGTACATCGGGCACAACGATCCGGACATTGCGCGGACGCCGGAATCAGCCAGGCAGTTTGAGCAGGAGCTCACGGCGCTGGTCAAGGGGCTTGGCAACCATCCCTGCATCGTCATCTGGGTCCCGTATAACGAAGGCTGGGGGCAGTGGGACACCGCCCGGATCGTTGAGATGGTCAAGGGACTCGACCCGACCCGGCTCGTGATCAACACGAGCGGCTGGGCCGACCGCGGCGTCGGGGATATCAACGACATGCACAAATACCCCGGCCCGGGGTCGCCCGAGCCGGAGACGAAACGGGCGGTGGTGCTGGGGGAATTCGGCGGCCTGGGCCTGCCGGTGCGCGGCCATACCTGGCAAAACGAGAAGAACTGGGGCTACCGGAGCTTCACCAACGAGGAGACGCTGACCTCTGCCTACATTGACCTCATCGCCAAGCTGTTCCCGCTCATTGACGAGAAAGGACTGTCCGCCGCTGTTTACACCCAGACCACGGATGTCGAGATTGAAGTCAACGGCCTGATGACCTACGACCGAGCGCGGGTAAAGATGGACGTGAAGCAACTGGCCGCCGTCAATCGCGGCAAGCTCCCACCGCGGCCGCGGGTGACGGAGGTCGTGCCAACCGCGCTGACAGACCGGGTGACGTGGCGTTACACCCTGGAAAAGCCCGCGGATGACTGGACCAAGCCGGGATTCAACGCCAGCGCGTGGAGGGAAGGGCGGGCAGGATTCGGCACCCGGGGGACGCCGGGCGCGGTGGTGCGGACGGAGTGGAACACCAGCGACATTTGGCTGCGCCGCGAAGCCACCATCCCGGCAGGCAAGACGGAGGATCTGCGCCTGCTCATTCACCACGACGAGGATGCCGAGGTGTACATCAACGGTGTCCTGGCCGCGAGTGTGCCGGGTTTCATCGCGGATTACGAGCGGACGGCGATCTCCCCGGCCGCCAAGGCGGCGCTGAAGCCCGGCAGCAATGTAATCGCCGTGCACTGCCGTCAAACCGGCGGCGGCCAATACATTGACGTGGGCATTGTGAAGGTCGAAGCCCCCCAAAAGTAGCCGCAATTGAAACTCACTCTTCTCCTGTTGTGCGCAGCAAGCCTGGCCGGCGCCGCGCCCAACCCTGATACCTGCTCGGTCCGCGATTTCGGGGCCAGGGGCGACGGCAAGACCGACGACACGGCAGCCTTCCAGAAGGCGTTGGACACCATGGGGCAGGCCGGCGGGGGCGTGGTCTATGCGCCGCGCGGCAATTACTTCTTCGCCGGCCACCTCAATGTGCCGAACGCAGTGACTCTGAAGGGGGTCTGGGAATCCGTGCCGTCCCACATCGGCATCCGCAACCCGGGCGCACCCAAACCTGCCGACGACGGCACGACATTCCACGTCACGGAAAACCGCGGGAAAGAGGACGGCCCGGCCTTCATTACCCTGAATCACAACGCGACACTGAAAGGCGTTGTCATCTACTATCCCGAGCAGGACCCGGCGGAGGAGCCGAAGCCCTATCCCTGGGCCATCGCCATGCGCGGGAAGAACCCCGCCGTGCTCGCCGTCGAACTGCTCAATCCCTACAACGGCATTGACGCCAGCCACAACGAGCGGCACCTGATCCGCGACGTTCACGGCCAGCCGCTGCGCCGCGGCATCATGGTGGATGTGATCATGGACATCGGCCGGATCGAGAACGTGCACTTCAACCCCTGGTGGAGCATGAAGCCGCGCCTCCTGCAATGGCAGCTGCAACATGGCGAAGCGTTCAGTTTCGGCCGCAGCGACTGGCAATATGTCCTCAACACCTTCTGTTTCGGCTACAACATCGGCTACAAGTTCATCCAGACCCGCACCGGTCTGTGCAACGGCAACTTCCTCGGCATTGGCGCGGATGACTGTTACACCGCCCTGGTCGTCGAAAACTGCGCCCCCATGGGCCTCCTGATCTCCAACGGCGAGTTTGTCTCCTTCCACGGCCCCGACCCCACCATGGTCCGCGTCGAAGCCGGTAACTCGGGCAGCGTCCGCTTCGTGAACTGCGCCTACTGGGGGCCGTGCAATCAGATCGCGAAGGTCGCCGGCAAAGGCACGGTTGGATTCAGCGATTGCACCTTTGTCGAGTGGGATCGCGGCAACGAAGGCCGGCACGCGCTGCAAATCGCCGGCGGCACAGTGCTCGTTCGCGGCTGTGAATTCCAGGCCGACAAACCGCAAATCGAGTTGGGCGAAAAGCTGCGGCGCGCGGTGATCTCGGACAACATCTTCGCCGGCAAACCCCGCATCGCCAACCGCTCCAAGGCCGCGGTGAACATCAGCAACAACGCCAGCGATTGACGCTGCAGAAGCCCTCCAATGAAAAACCTCCTTTGTCTGACGGCAATCCTCTTCGGCCTCTGCGCTGGCTGCTTTCGGTCAGGAACCCAAGACGGCAGCCCTGCCGCCCTGCCAAAGCCCGCCCAAGGCCTGTTTTTCGTCGCCACCAACGGGCAGGACGCCTGGTCCGGCCGTCTGTCCGCGCCGAACCGCCGCGGCACCGATGGCCCATTCGCCACGTTGTCCGCCGCGCTGAAAGCCGTCCGCGCCGCTAGGCTGCAGGCCGGCAGCCCCAGCCAAGAGCCCATGAAGATCCTTGTGGGCGAGGGCACGCATTTCCAGACCCAGCCCCTCGTGCTGACACCGGAAGATTCAGGTCTTGAGCTTGCGGCCTATCCCGGCGCGAAACCCATCCTGAGTGCCGGGCGCTCCATCACTGGCTGGCGAGAGGCCGCCATTGAAGGCAAAAAGCTGTGGACCGCGGACATCCCGGAAGTCCGCGTCGGCCAGTGGCTGTTCCGGGAGCTTTGGGTCAATGGCCAGCGGGCCACCCGCGCGCGGCATCCCAACCGCGGATACCTGCCTATTGCCGAGCTCCCCGACAAAACGAAGAGCTGGGAGAAAGGCCACAGCCGCTTCCGCTTCCGTGAGGGCGACCTCAAAGCCTGGAGCTCCCTCACCAACGCCGAGGTCCTCGCCATGACGCGCTGGGTCGAATCCCGCCTGCCGGTCGTGAGCGTGGACGAAAAGGAGCGCATCGTCACCTTCGGCAAGCGCTCCGTCTTCGAGCTTGCGCCGGGCGACCTCTACTGCGCCGAAGGGGCGTTCGAGTTTCTGGACGAGCCGGGCGAATGGTGCCTCGCCCCCGGCGCCGGCACGTTGTATTACCTGCCGCGCCCGGGTGAAACGCTGGACGCAGTCCACGCCGTCGCCCCCGTGCTGCCGCAGGTTCTGCGCTTCGAAAGCCGCCCCGAAGCCGGCCAATACGTCAAGCGCATCACGCTGCGCGGCCTCACGTTCTCGCACACCGAGTGGCATTTCCCGTCAGACCTCCACAGCGCCACAAATAAGCCCAATGCCTGGCCCCCTCCGGCAGCCGAGGTCGGCGGCTTCGCCCAGGCGGCCTATGGTGTCTCGGGCGCCGTGTACGGCGACGGCCTGCGCGGCGCCACCTTTGAAGA
This sequence comes from Candidatus Paceibacterota bacterium, assembly GCA_035452965.1. Classification (NCBI taxonomy): domain Bacteria; kingdom Bacillati; phylum Minisyncoccota; species Minisyncoccota bacterium. The sequence goes on from DAOTCE010000001.1 coordinate 420,392, forward strand.
CTGCCGTTTCGCAAACCTCGGCAACTACGGCCTTGAACTGGCCCGCGGCTGCCAGTCCAACCGCATTGCCCGGTGCGAATTCTCCGACCTCGGCGCCGGCGGGCTGAAACTGGGCGAAACCCACCTCCGCGCCAGCTCCGCCGAGCAGAGCGGCGCCAACGAAGTCACCCACTGCCACATCCACGATGGCGGCAAGTTCTTTGCCAGCGCCGTGGGCATCTGGATCGGCCAATCGCCCGGCAACCGAATCACCCACAACCTCATCCACGACTTCTACTACACCGGCATCTCCATCGGTTGGACCTGGGGCTACGGCCCCGCCCTGGCGAGCAACAACCTTGTCGCCCTCAACCACGTCCACCACATCGGGGCCAAATCCAGCGGCGACGGCCCGATTCTCAGCGACATGGGCGGCATCTACACCCTCGGCCGGCAGCCCGGCACCACCATCCGCAGCAACCTGTGGCACGACATCGCAGCCACCCGTTACGGCGGCTGGGGCATCTACTTCGATGAAGGCACCAGCGGCATCCTGGCCGAGGACAACATCGTCTACCGCACCACCCATGGCGGGTTCCACCAGCACTACGGCCAAACCAACATCATCCGCAACAACATCTTCGCCTTCGCGCGCGACCACCAGGTGCAGCGCACCCGCCCCGAGCCGCACCGCAGCTTCAGCTTCGTAACCAACATCGTCTACTTCGACTCCGGCCACCTCCTCGCCGGCGACTTATCCGGCGACAACTACCTCATGGATTCGAACCTCTACTTCGACGCGCGCCCGGACGCCAAGCCCGACCAGCTGCGCCTGGGCCCTTGCACCTGGCAAAAGTGGCGGGAACGCGGCCATGACCAACACTCGCTCTTAGCCGATCCGCTCTTTGTCGTCCCCGGCAAGCACGACTTCCAACTCCGGCCCGACTCCCCTGCCTTCAAGCTCGGCTTTCGCCCCATTGACCTCACAGGCGTTGGCCCCTGACACCTGCCTGCCGTGCCCCGCCCATCACCCCGCAGTCACATTCAGTCCCGGAACGCGATGCTTGTTGCCTCACGGGAAAATGACACCGTAGCGATGGGTCAATTGCTGACGGAACGCCGGGATCGCATCTCCGTAAACAATCGGACATCACTGGCCCGGCGCCGGTGAGCCAGGACGGCATCATTCCCGTACCATGAGCTTTGGAGTCCATCCATTCATCCTGATTTCCGCTGTCGGTGCGATCGCAGCATTGGCTGCCATCGTCATCGCGTCCCGCGCCAAGAGTGGCCTTGTCATCGCGATGATGCTCGTGCTCGCGTTGGTGTTCATAGCGCCGGCGGGCTGCGTGTTCTTGGCGTTCCACCCGGAGTTGGTTGACGGCCGTTTTCGCACCTACAAGAGATTCTACCGCGACATCCAGGTGGGTATGACGCGCGAACAGGTGCTCGCAGCGATGGAGCAGCGATACCCCACAAACGGGCCACGCAAGCGCCCGACGATTCTGAATGACACACCAGAGGGATTGGGATTCTTCATGAATCCCGAAACCTCACGCGAGCCGAATTGCGAGGGGATCTTTCTCACGCTTGAGGCAGGCCGCGTCACCAGGATAGAGTATTCAGCAGACTGACAATGACGCCTAACCATGCGCCGCGCGACTCCGGCGGGAGCGTCGCGGTTGTGACCGTTGCGTCCCGTGCGCCGGGTCGCTGAGCTTGGGTCCTTAAACGCTTTCGACATGCCAACGCACTCGTCAGCAACAGAGGTCGGTATCTTCTTGGCCAGTTTGCCACGTCGGCAGAAGCAGATTGTTGGAGCGCTCCGGCGGCTGATTCGGCGGATTGCCCCGGAGACGACTGAGACTGTCTTGTGGGGCAGTCTGTCCTACCACCGACCCGCTTTTGGCGGTCGCATCAAAGGAGCAGTCTGTCTGATCACGCCACGCCCTGATTGCGTCCACCTTGGATTCGTCCACGGTTCAGCCATCGCCGATCCTGTCAAACTGCTGCGAGGTTCCGGCAAGGCCAAGCGGTTTGTGCCGATCTGGCGTGTTCAGGACATTGACCGACCGGCGTTGAGCAGTTTGGTCAGAGCCGCCGCAGAGTATGACCCGCGATGAAATTGTCTAAGTGGGTGGAGCGAACGGCCGCTATGCGTTTCGGTTTTGACGTTGATGGGTTACAGACCACTGTGATTGCGGTCGCAAGCGCGCCGCCCTGGGTCCCGCAGCCCAAACAACCCTCCTTTTCCCTTCCGGTTTGGCGTGCCCCCGGCACGCCAAACCGGAAAGGAAAAGGCATTGGGTGGGGAGGTCGTTCACCCAGGGCGGCGGCCTCAGCGGCTTGCCTTGGGCTATTCTCGGGCCGCCCTCCGGGGCTCCGGAAAGCGAATCACTCCCGCAGCGCCCAGGACAGGCCGGCGCGGAGGAGCAATTTCAATTGAACTGTCCTAACAGCCACCGGCAGGCGATCACCTTCTCGACCAGGTCCAATGGCAGGTAGAAGTACTGGCACGAGGGTTCAAAGCCGATTCGCGAATCCTGCCGCGTAAGAGTGAAGAGCTGACGAGCCAAACTGATCTCGGACTCGAGGCAGCGCGCGACCTCGGCCCGCAAACGATGGCGCGTTTCGGGTGGGATGGTCGCCGGGGCGCGGGCGAGCGCGTCGCGGGCTAGAATGAAGCGCGCCTGGTTGGCCACGGACTGGAAATGAATGGCTGCGGCCTGAGCCAGTCGCAGGTCCGCCTCGATTTCACGTCGCCGGCATGGGGATGACTTCTCCACCGCCAGCCGCAACTCGGCAATGCCCGGCTGCCAGCCCGCGACGATCTTCTCGAACTGCGCCGCGAACACCTCCGGCGGGTAGGGTCCGCGCCAGCCATCCAGATCGTCGTAAGGAATCCCCCACATGGTCGCCTTGTAGCCGGTCTTTACGGGATAAAGCGGGTTCGCGGGACCGCGCTGGACCGGGGAGGTGTAAACCACGCTGATGTGAAAGGGATACTGGCAAAAAGCATCGCTCATCAGGGTCCACGCCTTGCGGGCATGCGGGGCGCCGGCGGGGCCAAACCGTTCCCGCGCCAGCGCATCCAACACCTTATCGGGTTCTGGCGCAGGGGTGCGGGTCAATCGCTCGGCAAGCTGCAGGTTGGGCGAAGGATACCCGCCCATGGTCCAGCCGATCAGCATGGCATCCAGCCTCGTCGCCGAGGTTAGCTTGTGGCAATGCGCAGCCACGAGGTCCATCACCGGGAGGTAAGGCAGGCTGGCGATTTCGCACGTGTTGTTGAATTGAATCTCCGCCCCTGTCTTCAGCCCGGCTGCTTGAGCGGCCTGCCAGTGCGCAAGCGCGCGAGGACCCGGACCGACCGACGAAATGGAGTACTCCCCCACCGTGCTCTTGATCCCGCCGCGCTCAATCGGCAGGCTCCATTCACTGACCGACATCAACCAGACCGATTTCGGCAGACGCGCAATGATATCCGGCGCGCTGCCATGGCCCCTCCAACCCCAGTCCGACAGGAGCACGTGCGCCCCGGCGTTGCCACGATGAACTCCCGCTTCGATCACCGCCGCAACCTCGGAGATAATGTCCGCGTCGCTGCGGGCTTTGCAGCGTTCGCAAGAGCGCCAGTCGCCGTGCGAAGCACAACTCGTCAGGTTCTCCGACGCCGTGATCGTGTAAACGCCCCCCAGACCGGGCACCTGCTCGAAGACAAACGCCAGCGCGTCCTCCATCCATTGGCGCACCGTCGGCTGCGCCGTGCAGAGCGCGGTGGATTCGCCTTCCCGCACACCGGCCAACGCGGGACGCTGCTTGAAGAACGCCGCGGGCATCGCGCGGGGCTCATTCAGATAGAGATAGACCCCCACGCCGTGCTTCCGCGCCCGTTTCACCAGGGCCCGGAGGTTGGACAAGCGCCGTTCGTGGCCGGCGCCAAACTCGGGAAACGTTGTGCCGCCGGGCGCAAGGTCGCGCAGGACGACGTGCAGCCAGACGCCGTTGATCCCGGCCGCGGAGAATCGCTCCAGCAATCCGTCCGGATAAGGGTCCAGCCTGGGATTCAGCAGTGGATCGCCATACAAAGCGACGTAGGAATAGACCAACCGCAAGGAGCGAGGTCCGCCGGCCACAGGCTTCTGCGAGGCTGGGCCCATCGGCCGGCTCAGCTGCCGGACGAATTCGAAGCGGGCTTCAGCCGGGCGTCGGAGCTCCTCGCCAAAATCCGCCTCAACGAGTCGGCGAATCTCGGCAGCGCGGCGCCGTGCCGCTTCGTCCGGGGGACGGTAGCGGAGGGGCTCACACCTGGGTTTCAGACGGCCCAGCTTGATCCACAAGAAATCCTCCTCGCGCAGCATGAAGGCCAGCCGCTCCGGCGTCATCTCCAGCAACTCCAGCAGTTGCTCATAAGGCAGGAGATGCCAATTTCGTCGTATGAGGGTGATATAGCCTCTCTCCCTCAGCTCGCGGGGCACTTTGGCGCCGGGTGGCAACCCCATGGATGTGGCCAGCGCCGTGATGTCCCGCTTCGAAGCCCCCAGGATCTTCGCCAGCTTTGCCGGCTCGACGGCCTGCCAGTTCCGCCATACGAACTCGTGGACGCGGTCGGGAAAGTGACGGCTCTCCAGAGCGGCCGGCGCGTCCCCTTCTGGCAGCAACTCCTCCGCGCCCAGGCCGCCGCTCGCACACAGAACCACAAGGAACGTCCGGGCGACTGAAGAGAGGAAGCGGCCGGGTGAGAGGGAGAATCGTGCTTCGTCAATAACCACGCGGACAGACTGCCCCGAATCGCTTTGCGCATCAAGCCGCGCTCTTCGGGTTTGCTGGTGGAGGCAGCACCTTCGTTGCGCGTCCGCCAAGGCGCCTCTGGTGTTGACCGGGATGGCTGAGGCTCAGCCTGCCTTCGTCAATACTCGCGATCCTTCTTCACGCCGGGCTCGGGCTGCGGATAAGCGCCCTTCGCATCCGCCTGGACCGGGGCGGGGGATTGGCCGGTGAGCTTGTCCACGCCGGGTGCGAATTCGTGCGGGCATTCGAGCATCTGGTCGTAGGTGATCTCCTGGCCGGTGTGGGCGGCCATGCGGCCCATGGAAGTAACCAGGCTGGCGATTGCTCCCCGTTTGGCTTCGTTGTACGGCTTGTCCTCCCGGATGGCCTGCACCAGATCATCCCATTCCAATTGATACGGATTGGGTTCTGGTTGCGGGAAAGCCCAGCTCATGTTCGCCCGAGTGAAGTTGTGCCCTGTGAAGATGCGGCAGCGGCCCGGGGTATGCACAGCCGTCGAAATGATAGCCGATCCCTTGGTGCCGTGAGCGTAACTGGCGAATTCATCGTGGCAGCCCGTTTCCGCCCGCCCGTTGAAGAACAGCCTGGTGCCGTCCGGGTAAGTGTATTCCACCGAGTAATTGTCGAAGTTCTGGTCCACGGAATCCCCGCGGAAGTTGCGTCCGCCGTTGGCGTGGGCCTTGATGGGCCAGGCCCCCTTCATCCAACTGCATTCGTCAATCTGGTGAATGTTAAAATCGCTGAAGAGGCCGCCGCTAGCCCAGAGGAAGGCGTGGAAATGGCGGATTTGATACATGAGTTCGCTGGTATCGGCGGGCCGGCGGCCGACACAACCCGCACGCGCGCCCAGGCGGCAAGCCCGCAGCAGCACCAGGTCGCCGATTTCACCGCCCTGTATGCGCTTGAGCAATTCCTGCCGGGCTTTGCAGTGGCGCACCATCAAACCCACACCGACCTTGAGGTTCTTCTTATCGGCCTCATCGGCCAGAGCGAACATCTTTCTGGTGGTGGGCGCATCCACGGTCACCGGCTTCTCCATGAACACGTGCAGGCCTTTCCTGATCGCATAGCCGAAATGCACCCACCGGAAGGCGGGAGGCGTGGTGAAGATGGCGATATCTCCGGGCTTGAGACAATCAAGAGCCTTCTGGTAGGCATCGAGCCCCACAAACCGGCGTTCGGGCGGGACATCCATGCGCGCGCCGACCTGGCCCTTGAGGTTCTCGTAGCTTGTGTTGAGTCGGTCCGGGAAGATCTCAGCCATTGTCACCAGCTTGATCGGGCCGCCTTTGGTATTCAGGGCCTGCGCCGCTGCGCCGGTGCCGCGCCCGCCGCAACCCACCAGCGCCACCTGGATCAGGTCCGAACCGGCGGCATGCACCTGCGGCAGGGCCATGCCGGCCAAAGCGGAGGCCGCGGCAAACCGGGTGGAGGTGATCAGGAATTCGCGCCGTGAAGCTGGTGGACGTGTAAATTGGCTCATGCCGCCATCATCGGCGGAGCTTAAGGCGAGCGTCAACGGTTATTCGCTTGTCTGAGCGCTTGTCAAACCCGCCTGGGGCGAACGGCGGGGTGTGCTTGCGGACCTGCGCTCAACTCTCCTGCCGCAGGCACAAATCCCGGCACATGCACACATTCAACCCCGCCCCCCCGGGCGGCTGCAGTTTGTGCTTCCTGAACAGCTCCACAAACCCCTCGCGCGCGCGCCGGTAGTAGTCCAGGCCGGGCGGCGTGGTCGAGCCTCGCACCGGCCGGAAGTGCGGCAGCCAGATCGAGAACAGCGGCACGATTCCCCTCTCCGCCACATATTTGGCTCCCGCTAGCAAGCTTTCCACCGGCTCCAAGCCCACCACAAACGCGCTGCACACCTTGTTGGGCCCGTGCCGCTGGGCTGCGTACTCCAATGCCCGCAGTTGCTGCTCCCGCCCCACGTGCCGCGAAATGCCCGGGCACGCTTCCTCAAAGATCGCCTTGTCCCACACGTTCAAGTCATAAGCCACCCGGCCCACCCCCGCGGCAAATAGCGCATTCACCGCCGCCGGATCCCGCGGCGCGCTCGTGTAAACGTAAATCTCCCCCGGAATATTCTTCAGGCCCAGCCTCCGCTCAATCGCCCGCAGCACCTCCGCCACCAGCGGCACCTCCCCGCACGCCGAGTCCACCTCCGACCCGCCCGTCAATTGCACATCCCGGATGCCCTCACTGCGCACGCCGTATTCCACCGCCTCCGCCACATCCTCCGGGGACGCAATCGGCGGCAGCGGCTGCCCGGCCCGCTTCAGGTCCAACGTCATGTTGCCCTGGTAGCAGAAGTCACACGGCTGGCCCCCCAGCGCAAACTGGCACGGCCACAGGTACGGAAACGACACCACGTCCAGCCCCTGCAACACCGCCATTAACTGAAAGGGAAACCCCTTGCTGCTGCTCCGCTCGTAGAAGCTCGTCGCGGGCGGGAAGTCCACTTTCGTGACCTCCTGCCCGCGATAGGTGAGCCAAGGCTCCCCCGCCTCATTCACCGTCAGGCTGAAGTCCGCCCCCGGCCCAATATGAAACATGTGTGCCGGCACCTTCCCCGGCAGCAGCAGGCAGTTACAGCAAAACGGATGGCTCGTTGGCGCCAGCCGGTGCGTCTGGCCAAATTGCCGCACCACTTCGTCCGGCACGTTGATTCCTCGCGTCAGCAGCAGCGTCTTCAGGTCAAACACATCCACAGCCGTTCCGTCCAGGTTGAAGCGGGCTGCCGTCGTCCTGGCGGGGTCCGGGATTCCGTGCCCGAATTGACTGGCTGAATTCAATGGGCTATTCATAATCGCACAATGACAAACTTGACACTGCGCGGCATCATATGCACCGTCGCGCACATGTTCAACTCAAGATCCAAGCACTGCGGCGCGGCGCTAGCGATCATGGCTCTCCCGCTCTGCGCCCAGCCCATCGCAGTTCCTAACTACTCCTTCGAGTTTCAGGCCGCGCCGGGCACCTACCCCTACGTCAACACATTCGTTGACTCGTGGCAAAAGAATCCCGAACCCGCCTGGTATGCTCCGGCCTTTGGGCAATACGGAATTCCCTGGCTGGGCACGGCTGGGGTATTTTTCGACGTCAATCCCTACGTCAACCACGTCGGCACCCAGGCAGGCTACCTGCTCGCCGTCCCGGAGGTCGCGCTGTTCCAGGACTACAGCACCTCACCCACCCACGATTTCAACGCCACCTTCGAGGTCGGCAACGCCTACAACCTGACGGTCGGGGTCTTCGGAAAACCCGGCCTCGCGCTGGGCTCCATCCTCACGCTCAGCCTGTACTACCGTGACACCCTGGACAACCGGGTAACGGTAGGCTCAACCGCTATCACCTACAACGCCGGCACCTTTCCCGACACATCGCCCCTCAACCTGATTGACTTCTCTGTCAACATTCCACCCGTTCAGGCGGGCGATGCCTGGGCCGGTCAGTACATCGGCATAGAGCTGGCGTCCACTATCCCCATCGAAATGACCTCGTTCGGCAACTGGGATTTCGACAATGTCCGCCTGAGCGTCGTCCCTGAACCCGCCTCCGCGACCCTCTTGTTGTTTGGCTTTGGCGGTCTGCTTGCGGTCCGCCTGCGGCCCCGCCGCTCGCCGTAGGACGCGCGCCATTTGTGTTCGTCCGGGAGGATTCCGTCTGCTATGATCGCCGGCCGCATGAGCAGAGGGTTCCTCGTATGCATGGCTATGGGCCTGATTCTCGCCGCCTGCGGCAACCGATCGCGGGCGGAGATGATTCTCGTTCCCAACGCTTCGTTTGAATCCCCGGACGCCCCCTATGTGAGCGTCAATGTTGACTCCTGGCAGAAGGTTCCCAAGCCCGATTGGTATGTTGAAAGTGGCGGGTTCCTCTGGGATTACAACGTCGGGCTATTCGAGAACCCCCTCACCAACACCTCCGGCCACATTGACAACTGCGACGGCAACCAGGCCGTTTGGCTGTTCGTCGTGCCGGAGGTCGCCCTGTTCCAGGACTACGACTCGACCGACTGGCGGAGCCCGGCGCCGACGCACGAGTTTGACGCCACCTTTGAAGCCGGCAGATCTTACCAGCTTACCGTGGGTGTGATCGGCACCGGCGGCGGCATGCAACAGGGCGCCGCGCTGGAACTCAGCCTGTATTACCGGGACGATAACAGCAACCGGGTCACCGTGGCCGCCGTCTCGCTCACCAATACCACCGCCGTCTTCAGCAACAACACGCACCTCCTCGATTTCCACGTCAACGTTTCTGCTGTAAGGCCCGGCGACGCCTGGGCCGGGCGCCACATCGGCATCCAGATGCTCTCCACCGTGGACCCTGCCCTCGAAGGCGGCTACTGGGATCTGGACAACGTCCGCCTCTCCTCAACCCTCGAGCCCATTCTGCTGGACCCCGTCTGGACCAACAGCCAATTCCAGTTCACCCTCAGAAGCGAGCCGGGCCTCGCCATCGAAATCCTCTCCGCCACCAACCCCATCCTTCCGCTATCCAACTGGACCAGCCTGGGCAGCCTCACCAATATCAGCGGGATGACGCCCTTTGCCGATTCTGTGGCGAGCGGCGCTCGCCGCTACTACTGCGCGCGGCGACTGCCCTGAGAGAACCGGATGAACTCCGCGCCTTCATCCACTCGCGCCTTTACGCTCATCGAGCTGCTGGTCGTCATCGCCATCATCGCCATCCTCGCCGCGTTGCTGCTGCCCGCACTGGCATCGGCCCGGGAAAAGGGCAAGCGAGCGGCCTGCGTTTCAAACCTGCGCCAGATCGGCATCGCCATACACAACTACGCCCCCGATTTCGACGGCAGGATTCCCTTCGGCCCCAAAGCCCCGCCCTTCACCAACCCCGCCGAGTTCTACCCCTCCACCGGCGCCCCCACGAGTCTCCTCTCGCTGCGAAGCGGCGCCCCGGCGGCTCTCGGCCTCCTCCTGCAGTCTTACCTCGCCACGCAGCCCAAGGTCCTGTTCTGCCCCAGCAGCGATCAGCCGCTGGACGCCCAGGCCGAGTTGAACAAGGTCGGCACCAATCAGGCCCAGGGCAGCTACTACTATCGCCACGGCGGCAATACCCAGTTGTTCGACAACCCGGCGGCCCCTCCTCCAACCGAACACCTCAAGCTCGACAGCCTTGGCCTGAACCGCAATGGCCTGCCCATTCGCGCGCTGGCGATCGACACCCTTTTCCTGTGTCCGGATGACCTGGCTGTTTTCAACGTCAAACCCCGCACCCATCACCAGCAACGCATTGCGGACATTCTCTTTGCCGATGGGCATGTCGCCACAAGGCCCAATCGCGACGGCAGATTCACCGTGGACGTGCGGGACTACGCCCACGTGCGCGACTCCTTCAATCGAATACTCGCTGTCCTGGAACAAGCCGACACCGAGCCGTAAGTTCGGCAATTCAAGCCGGCCTATTTCGGCAACTTGTCAAACCGGAACGTGCAGTACCCCAATTCCAGCACGTTTCTATTCGCCGTAAGCTGACTCTTGAGGCTTGAAATCACCCCGTATACCCGCTGCTTTCCCTGCTTCTCGACCTCCAGCAACCCAGCCTCCCGCAGAATCCGCAGATGCTTCGACACATTATATTGCGACATCCCCAGCCGCTCCGAAATCGCGTTCACCTCAAGCTGCTCCTTGAGCAACAGCCGCATAATCCGCAGCCGGCTCAATTCGCCCAGTGCCCTCAGCGCTGCAATACAATCTATGCCAGTCATACCTGCCGCATAATACCGAGACCTCCGCCTCGCGCAACCCGCCGCGCCACAACGACCGGCTCCCCTTATCCCCCAATTCCGGGCCACCCCACGCCCACGCCAGCCACGGCGATGGGACGGCGCCTATCCAGCGGGACCCCGGTGTGTATCCCATGGGGAGCGATCCCCATGGGATACACACCGGGGCATCTCGGGTTTCAGAGCGGTGTCGCACCGGCACTTCCGGCTTTGGAGGCCGCACTTGGCAACCACCAATGTCTCAAAAATGGACACAACGCCAGTTTCCTGTGGGGCGGCTACCCGGTTCAGGGATAGGGGACAGCATCACCGGACTGCGGTAACCGGTGGAGGCAGGGTGGGCAGTCCTTGGCACGCCACCTCAATCTGCGCCTGGGGCTGCGACGTGCCGAAGACTGCCCGGCCTGCCGCTTTCACGGTTGGGTGAGTCGGGTCCGCAACCCACTGAGGATTGAGGAACTCGGTAGTGCCCGCGTGATTAGCTTGACCGGGCCGTGAGGCTTGCCTAAGCAGGGTCATGGCACGCAAGCTCAGGATCCAGCACCCCGGAGCGATTTGCCGTGTGATGAATCGAGAGGACCGGGAGCGGTTGCTGCAACGGCACGCAAAAGGCGGACGTAATGCCCCCGCCGGGCAAGCGTTCCTGGAAACATGACCATCTCACCAACGGACTCCATTGCGGGCGCCAAAGCATGAAAGCCGCACCACCCAAAAACATTGACGAGTACATAGCGGGCTTCCCGCGGGACGTTCAGGCGACGCTCCAGAGATTACGGAGCGTGATCAGGAATGCTGCGCCTGACGCGGAGGAAACGATCAAGTACCAGATCCCGACGTTTGTCCTGGGCGGAAATCTGGTGCACTTCGCAGCGTTCAAAAACCACATCGGGTTCTATCCCACGCCTTCGGCCATCCAAGCGTTCACTGCGGAGCTGACCGATTACGAGAGCGCAAAGGGTTCTATCCAATTCCCGCTCGATAAGCCGGTCCCATTCGCTTTGATTAAGAGGATGGTGGACTATCGAGTGAAGGAAGTCCGGAGGAAGCCGGCGGGCAGGAAGAGAAAGCAATAGTCCTCCGAAGTCCTTGTCGCATCGGACATTGCCGCCCAACGAGCCGCTGCAGTTGGCGGGAGGACGCGGCAGAATCCGGTTGACTGGGAGTGATATCCCTCCAGAATCGGCCTCGTCAGTCGGGCAACAACGTCGGAACTCCACTGTGCAAGACAGCATCACGCACCGGCATCTCCGGGAGAAAGCACCTCTCGCGGGGGCGGGTTTGTCGCTGGCGCTCCCGCAACCGGGCGGGCCTGGCGCCGGGACCATGCAACCGACCTGGCCGGGGCCAAAGACATCGTGAGCGGAACACTTGTCACCGAGAGAACCCGCGCGCTGGCCCGGTTCTGCGCGAATTGTGTCGTCTGTCGGCGGGCCCGACGCCGGCAGGCCGGCTTCGCCTTTTGGTTTGTGAAGACCTTTGGCGACCTGTGCCCGTTCTGCCGGTCTTACGCGAAGGTCTATGGCCGCAAATCCCACGAGCCGGCGCCGCCGGCTCCAACCGGCAGCGCCTGTTAGAACGAACCTGTTAACCAAATCATGAAAGCACGCACCACACTTAACTCAGTCAACCCCTTGAACTTCATCCCCCTTCTCCTGCTCGCCACGGCCCTGGCCTGCGGCGCCAGCGACAGCGCGCCGAAACTGGTCGTCCCCGACGGCAAGGCCTACAAGGGCAAAAAGATCATCGCCAGGACCTACAACTCCGGCTTCGCCCTGGGCCACGACAGCTATAACGCAATGGGCACAGGCAGCGACGGCAAAATCTACTACGTGCTCAGCTCGGAGAATATTGACCAGGGCGCCAGGATGTTCTGCCTCGATCCCAGGACGCAGCAAATCAAGGACCTGGGCGACCTGACCGAGGCCTGCGGCGAGAAGGGCACCAAGGCGATCCCGCAAGGCAAGAGCCACGTGAACTTCTGCGAGGCCAAAGGCAAGCTATACTTCGCCACGCACGTCGGCGTTTACAGCATTGTCGAGGGCAAGGAAACCATGGGCATCCCGCCCGCGGGCTACAAGCCCTACCCCGGCGGCCACCTGCTCTCCTATGATCTCAAGTCCGGCAAGTTCGAGGACTACGGCATTTGCCCCGGCCGCGAAGGCGTCCTCACCATGAGCATGGACACCCGGCGCGGCCGCCTCTTCGCCCTCACGTGGCCTAGCGGCATCTTCTACCGCTACGACGTCGCCGCCCGGGACCAGAAGAGCTTCGGCAAGATGTGCGCCCTCGGCGAGGATGGCGTCGGCCCTGATTACCGCACCGTCTGCCGCTCCATCGCCGTGGACGAGTCCGACGGCTCCGCCTACTTCACCACCTCCGAAGGCACCATCCTCCGTTACGACGCCAGGACCGACGCCGTCGCCGCCGTTGAAGGCGAGGACATGAAGAAGGACTACTTCGGCATTTACGACCCCACCAACCCCGGCCACATGGGTTACAATTGGCGCCAGACCTTTTGGCGTGAACAGGATGGCATGATCTACGGCGTCCACGGCAACTCGGGTTACCTCTTCCGGTTCCACCCCCGCCAGGTTCGCTTCGAGGTGCTGGACCGCATCACGTCCGAACCGTCGAAACGCTGCGGCATGTTCGACCAGTTCAGCTACGGCTACCTCGGCTTCATGCTCGGTCCGGACGGCAAGACAATCCATTACCTGACCGGCGCCCCGATCTACATTGACGGCAAACGGCTGGCGGGCAAGGCCAAGACGGCGATGGGCGAAGCCAAGGGCCTCGAAGACCTCCACCTGATCACCTACAACATCGCGACCGGCAAGTACACCGACCACGGCGCGGTGTTTTACGAGAACGGCCAGCGCCCGCTCTACGTCAACGCCATCACCATCGGGAAAGACGGCATGGTTTACACGTTGCCGCGCATCACGGAGAACGGGAAGACCCGGTCCGACCTGGTCGCGTTCCCTGGTCCGCTCAAGAAGTAAGGGGCGGGGGCAAAACCGCCTCCCCGCTTCAGCGAACCAGCCGGAGTGTCCTGGAATGGTTGGCGAGCGCCCGTTTGATTGACTGCCGGATCCACCACGAACTGTGGTCGGAGAAAGTGCCGCCCTTCGCCGGGTCGAACTGCGCGACGGCCTTCATCAAGCCGACGTTGCCTTCGCTGACCAGGTCCAGCAGCGGCAGGCCGATGTTGTCGTAGTCGCGGGCGATCTTGACCACCCGGCGCAGGCTGGCCTTGATCATTTGCGCTCGCGCTTGCTTGTCACCCTTCTTGACCCGGGCGGCCAGTCTGGTCTCCTGCCGCGGCGTCAGCGGTTTCAACTGGCCGATTTCGCGCAGATAGAGGGTGAAGGTCGCGTCTCCGCCAGCGGCGCTGCGTTTGGGATCGCGCGGCGCCGGTTCCCGCCCGGGTGCTTTCGAGCTGGCCGCGGCCCTGGGTCCCGTTCCGGGTTCCGGCCCGGATTTCCCGGCGGGCATTGGGAAGACCGGCTCGGGCACGAACGCAGTTCCCAACCGCGGCCAGGCCTCGTGTGATTCCGGCGCGGGCAGCTGCGTTCGTTCGCCGCCTTCGCATATCAACGTTTGTTGGTCTTGCACGGTCATGGTTCCTTGTTGAGTTAACGCTTTCATCATGCGGCCTTTGCTTTTCTTGTGATCCGAGTGCTCATTTCAGTATTGCCTCATTCCGCTTGCCCTGAGTTGACCCGCCCGCCGGCCGGTTCCTGACCCGAAGAGCGGTGCGAGAATAGCCCGAAAGGGACTCCCCCCAGTAGTCAGGAAAATAAGAACCTTCGTGTCGGGGAACTCCCTGACAAGGCCAACGAGGTTGAACTCCAGCCAGGCCCTGGCGCAGCCCGCGCCGCGCTCTGCCGCCGCGGTGCTCCGCCTCGTCCGCAAGCCACTGTTGGCAAGGGCGCCTCGCCGTGGCATCCGGTTCCGCCCAAGCGGCCGCTGTTCCGTTCTTGAATTGGAATCCCCCGCTGGCATCATTCAGCTGCTTTTGGCTTATGCCGTTTCCGGCGCAATTGGCCCGCGGCGGCAAGTGAAAGAACAACAACATGTCCTATCGAGCCTGGTTTCAGTGCATCAACCCGCAATGCGGAACCACGTATCCGCTGAACTCCATCGTGTACCAATGCCATCAGTGCCACTCACTGCTGGAGGTGCAGCATGATGCGGCGGAGCTGGCGAAGCGCAGTCCGGCGGCCTGGATGAGGCTTTTCGAGGACCGCTACAAGAGCAACGAATGGCCTTATGGCTCCGGCGTCTGGGGCAAGAAGGAGTGGATCCTCCCGCAGATCAGCGACGATAACGTCGTGTCGCTCTACGAAGGCGGCACGAACCTCTTCTGGGCGGAGCGTTTCGGCAAGGTGATCGGGGTGGAGGACCTCTGGATCAAGCTGTGCGGCAACACCCATAGCGGGTCATTCAAGGACCTCGGTATGACGGTGCTGGTTTCCCAGGTCAAACAGATGATCTCGGAAGGCGCGCCGATCAAGGCCGTGGCGTGCGCCTCGACCGGCGATACCTCGGCGGCGCTGGCAACCTATTGCGCGGCGGCGGGCATCCAATCCGTCGTGCTGCTGCCGCGGGGCAAGATCTCGATCGCGCAGTTGATCCAGCCCGTCTCCAACGACGCCCTGGTGCTCTACCTGGACACCGACTTCGACGGCTGCATGAAGCTGGTGCAGCAGATCACCAAAGACCCGACCCTCTACCTGGCCAACTCCATGAACTCGCTCCGGGTCGAAGGTCAGAAGACGGTGGGCATCGAGATCGTCCAGCAATTCGACTGGGAGGCGCCGGACGTGATCATCATCCCCGGCGGCAACCTGGGCAACGTCTCTGCGCTGGGCAAAGGGCTGCTGATGATGAAGGACCTCGGGCTGATCGCGAAGCTGCCGCGCATCGTTGTGGCGCAAGCGCAGCGGGCCAACCCGCTCTACCTCTCCTACCTGCGCAACTTCGAGAGCTTCGAACCCGTCAAGGCCCAGAAGACGCTGGCCAGCGCCATCCAGATCGGCAACCCGGTCAGCTTTGAGAAGGCCGTCCGCACTCTCAAGCAGTTCAACGGCATCGTCGAGCAGGCCACCGAAGAGGAATTGGCCGACGCCGCCGCCCTGGGCGACCGCACCGGGATGTTCAACTGTCCGCACACCGGCGTGGCGCTCGCTGTGCTCCTTAAGCTGCTCAAGGCCGGCAAGGTCAACAAGTCCGACCGCGTCGTCGTGATCTCCACGGCCCACGGGCTGAAGTTCGTCGAGATGAAGGTGAAGTACCATCAGCGCCAGCTCGAGTTCCCCAGCCGCCACGCCAACGAACCCATCGAATTGCCCGCCCGGCTCGACGCCGTCAAGGAAGCCCTCCAGAAAGCTCTCCAGACCAAGCGCCAGTTCCGGCTGTAGCGGGCCGGTTCCAGCGTGTGTATAACCGTGCGAACGACCCGTTCGCGAGGTCACTCTTGCTTCGCTGATGCCGCCGGCGGCGTGTTGGTTCCCTTCGCCTGGCTCTCCCGCTCTTCCAGGTTGCGCACCAGGCGCTTCTTCAAGACGGCATACAGGTCGTTGGTCACCGCGTTGAGGTGGGCGCGGACCTCGGTGAACCGGTTGGTCTGAAGCTTGAGCCGGGCAAAGTGCACATAGACGCCCTGCCGCTCGATGTCGTCGCGCGCCAGAGCCAGGGCGTTGGTCCACGCGCGCAAAGCGTCTTCCAGGCGTAGCGGCTTGATGCCGTAGTAGGTCTGCGCGACTTCGGAGGCGAGCGGGAAATTGGCGGGGTCGAGCTTCAAGCCCTGGTTGAAGAGTTCGAGCGCCTTGTTGTAAACCTGTTGCTCGGTGAGGCCGTAATAATCCATGGCGGCCTGGCGGAACACGAAGACCGCGTCCCCGAGATTCTGATAATACAAGGGTTCGCGCGGACTAAGCTCGATGGCCTTCGCGTAGTATTCGAAAGCCTTCTCGATCGGGCCGGTATGAGTGTAAAGATTGGCCAGGTTGTTGAGCGCGGCGGGGTCTTTGGGATTGAGGGCGAGCGCCTGCTCCCACTGAGCGCGCGCGCCGTCGTCGTCATGACGGTCGTTCAGGAAACTGCCATACGCGACGCGGGCGGGGGCATGGTCCGGGTGGCGCTTGACAAAGTCGTCGTAGGCCTGGCGGATCAGCGCCAGGCGCTCCCGGATGCGGTGCTGGAGGTCGGCTTTCGACATCCCGCCGCCCTGGGCAACGGCCGCGTCGTTGTCGAGAATCCACTGGTCCACTTCGGCGTGGGCGGCGTCATCCGCCTCCATCAGCCGCTTGAATTCCTTCTCCACCGCCCCGCTCGCCTCCGGCGCCGCGGCCGGAGCGAGGTTCGTGACACTAACGGCAGGGTTCGTAGCCGCCCCAAGCCGGCCGGCGGCCACGACAACACCGAGCAGGCCAATCAGAAATCTTCGCACGGGCCCAAGCTAGTGCAGGGTCGCGGAATTGCCAATACCTTGCGCGCGGATCAGAAAGCGGCAGACGACGGGGCTTACCTTTCTTTGACGATCTGTAGGTCAATGAGGCACTGGGCGACCCGGACGGCATGAGGCTGCCCGACGGGGGGTTCGACCTGGCGGTCGTTTATGAAGCGCAGGTAGTTGCGTCCCGGCCGGGCCAGCAGGCGCAGGTCCAGCAACTGGGATTCCCCGGGTTCCAGTTGTCGGCTCCAGACTGTGCGGCCTTGAAACTCAATATCCACCCGGCGGGGGGAGGCCACCGCCACAATGGCGGTCAGGTGAAAGGAGCAAGGCTCAGGGTGTTCGCTCACAAAGTAGAGCGATGCCTTGCGGTCGCAGGCCCACCACGCGGGGAGGTTCCCGCGGTCGCGGAGGCCGTAGCTCCCGAAGGACCAGTTGCCTTTGTAAGCGATCTGCGCCGCGTCGTCCGAATGCGGCCAGGCCGGCTGTGGCGAGGGGGTGAGGACCACGCACACCTGTTCCCGGGCCTCGTCTTCGATGAGTTGTCCCCGGCCGCTTTTGGCCAGCTCCCGGAGCATGGCCTCCGCGCGGTCGGTGTAGGCCTTGCGGTTGAAATAGAGACCCGCGAAGCCGAGGCGCTCGAGTTCCCTGGCGGCCTGCGCGATGGGCATGGCCGCGATCTGCTCCTGCCAGTCTTCCCGGCGCCTGCCTTGCACGGACCCGGAGCTGAAGCGCAGGTGCCGGGTCCAGAGATAAGGGCGCATGTGTTCGTAAGCGTGCATGTCGCCGATGGGATCGCCGTCAATGAAGTTCATCAGCGGCAACTGGAAAATCATTGCGCGCGGCGGCAGGGTCTCCTCCAGGGCCAGGCAGAACGCCTGATCGTTCTGCACCGCGCGGGCGACTGCCTCGTTGGCCTCCTTCGACGGAGGGGGCAGTTGGTCCAGCAGGCCGATCCCGGCCACGCCCGCCGCGAGCGCGTAGCTGGCGGCGCGGCTCCAGCCCCGCACCAGCCGCGACATGCGGGAGACAAGGAAGAACAGGACGATGGCCGAGATGAAGATGCTGTAGCGGTTGCTCCCGCGGAAATACAGTATGCCGAACGCCAGCCCCAGCAGGCAGTTCAAACCGCCAACGGCCGAATAGAGAGTCACCCACAAGCAAAGCGGGGCGTGGCTGGGCAGGCGCCGGGGAGCCTTCCGCAGGTTCAACGCCCGCAGCCCGAATTCAATCGCCAGCCATGCCAGCGCGCCCAGCCCCACCACTCCCAGGTAGGGGGAGAACATTTCGCCTTGGACCCATGCCGCCGCCGCATACTCGCGGGAGATGTCGCCCAGCCAGGCCAGGCGATGCTGCCACGGTGGCAAGACCAGCTCCAGCGGCTTGAGCGCGTAGAGCTCGAGCTGTTTGTAAGGCCGGGGCACTGCCAACTGGTTTTCCCCGTGCGCCATCTGGTAGAAGATGTTGTGCGCGTTCACCGCCAGGAAGCCCAAGGCGGCTACCGCCACGATGACCAGCCCGATTGCCAGATCGCTCTTCCGCCGCTGGAGCAGGTAGCGCACCGCTAGTCCCAAACCGAGGAATTGCAGCCACATGCTGAGGTTGTAAGGGTTGCCCATCCCCAGCAGCAATGCGGTGCCCGCACACAGCCAAAACACCCGGTCGCCCAGCCGCAGGCGCTTCCCGGCAGTCAGCAGCCACACACCCATGATGGCAAGCGGCACGGTGTAGTCATAGGACAGGAGCAAATGCCCGAGTCCGCGCCAGGTGTGGTAGTAGCTGAAGGCGAAGAGCAACGCCCCCGCCGCCGCCCATTCCCGCCGCCAGCGGAGCATCCGGCAGCAGACGTAGAACGAGGCAGCCGAGGCCAGAAAGCTGGCCAGGATGCCCCAATTCGACCCGGTGGCCAGGTCAGTGCAGCGGGCGGCCATCCCGACCAGGAACGTCACCACTGGTTCGTACATGGGATAATCGTCCCAGTTGGCGTGATACGGCGCGCCGAGCCGGCTGTTGGCCCGGCTGGCAAAGGGCACATACTCGAATTCCGAGGCGCCGCGTATCCAGGTCAACATCTGGAGGCTGTCCCCGGAGTAATTCAACGGGACCTTCCAGGAACCGGGGCTCAGCCGGTCGTGCGCCAGGCCCCATACCACCACCACGATTGCCCAGAGGACGAGCAGGTGCAGGATGCCCGGCCAGGACGGTCGCCAGGAGAAGTGCCGCGCCTTGCGGGGGCGGGGGAGGGTGGGTGCCGGAGGTGTTCCGGCTGGCCGCAGGCCGCTGGCGGGCGGATCGCCGGCTGGTTCGCCCTTGAGGCGGATCCTCATACCTCCTTGACAATGCCCCAATACACATCCAGCCGCTTGTCGAGATAGAGCTTCACGGCCTTGAGCAAGGTCGCGGCTTCGAGCTGCTGGCCGGAGGCGACAATCTGCTTGAGGGTCATTTGGGGGCGGACGGCGAAGCAGTCCTGCGCGATGATTGGCCCCTCATCGAGGTTCATCGTCACAAAATGGGAAGAGACCCCGATAATCTTGACCCCCTGCTCATAGGCTTGCCGGTAGGCCTGCGGCCCGGGGAAACTCGGCAGGAGCGAGGGATGGATGTTGATGATCTTGTTCTTGTAACGCCAGACGAAGTTGGGGGAGAGAATCTTCATGAAACGCGCCAGCACGATGAAATCCACCGCATGCTCGTCCAGGGCGCGCAACGCTTGCTGCTCCGCCTTGAGCCGGTTCTCCCACGGGATGTGAACGAACGGCAGCCGGTGCCTCCGCGCCAGCGGCGCCAGCTCGCGGCGGTTCGACAACACCAGGGCCGGGTCAGCCTTCTTCAGCTTGCCGGACTTGATCGCGCCCAGGATGCGCTCGAAGCAGTGCGGTTCGCGCGTCACCATCAGCGCCATCCGCTGGCGGCGGCTCGGCTCGGTGAAGCGGACCTTGATCTCCATCTCCAACTCGACCGCCAGCAGCTTCAGGCCACGCTCGATGGCGGCCCGGTCCAGGTCGCGCTCCTTCCAGGAAGCCTGGACAGTCATGCTGAACTGGCCGCGGGTGACTTGCTCTTCGAGGGCCTCGATATTGGCCTTCTGCAGAAACAGGAAGTTGGTGATGCGGGCGACCACGCCAGTCTTGTCGCGCCCAATGACGGTGATGGTGGCGAAGTGTCTCATAATAGGACCATTGATACAAACAACACAACCGCCTGCTCCCGTCCAGCCCATTCCTCCCCCGTTTCGCCGGCTTGCGGCCGCGCTGGCGGGCCCTGCCGCCCATTCTCCCGGATGGCGACAGGCGGCCCTGAAAGGCAAGGTTTCCCAGGCTTCCGCCACTCCGCTTGGCCAGGTAAATGCTTTGACCCTATCCGGAACTTTCCTTAGTTTGCCGTGTTTCAGAATAACGATGATGGCAGACACGGCGTGTTGACAGATGGCGTTTCTATCACTGAAACAGTTTTTGGCCCAGATGGGCCTGGCCACTTCCGAGCAGTTCGACGAATGGAGCAAGGCTTGGAAAGTGGCAGTCGCCAGCGGCTCGCAAGAGACGCTGCTGGCCTTTATTTGCCGGGAACGCGGCCTGGCCGAGGATGTCTTCCTCCAGCAACTGGCGGCGGCCCTTAAGTGGCCTTATCTCGACCTGCCCAAGGTGAACGTGTCCGCTGAGGCGCGGAACCGCATTTCCACCAAGGTCGCCTTCCAGTTCTCCGTGCTGCCGACCCAGGTCGCCGACGGCATGCTGCAGGTGGTGGTGAGCAATCCGTTCGACACGGCGATGCTCAACTCCGTTCGTTTCGACGCCCGCGGGCCGGTTCAATTTGCGCTGGCCACCAAGGCCGAAATCGAAAAGGCGCTCAAGAAGTATTACGGCGTCGGCGCCGAGACCCTCGATGAAATGGCCGAAGACGACCAACCCCTGGAATTGCTGGTCGGCGAGGACAAGGAAATCACCGAGAGCGACCAGGAGGCGAGCGTCATCAAGTTCGTCAACCAGGTGATCTGGGAGGCCTACAAGGACCGCTCGACGGACATCCATTTCGAGCCGGCGGAGGATGAGCTGCGCATTCGCTACCGCATTGACGGCATCCTGCACCAGACGCCCATGCCGCCCCAGCTCAAGCGCTACCAGGCCGCGCTGATCTCCCGCATCAAGGTCATGTCCGGCATGAACATCTCCGAGAAGCGCCTGCCCCAGGACGGCCGCATCAATGTGCGGATCAAGGGCGAAGAGATTGACATCCGCGTTTCCACCGTGCCGACAGTGTATGGCGAGAGTGTCTCGCTCCGGCTCCTGACGCGCGGCAAGATCTTCCTGAGCCTCGACAAGCTCGGTTTCTCCCCGCTGGAGGAGAAGGCCATCCGCGAGATCATCGTCAAGCCCCACGGCATTTTCCTCGTCACGGGCCCCACCGGCTCGGGCAAGTCCACTTCGCTCTACGCGTTTCTGAGCACGATCAACTCGGTGCACAAGCGCATCATCACCATCGAGGAGCCGGTCGAATACGAGCTCAAGGGGATCAACCAGATCGCCGTGCGGCCGGAGATCGGCCTGACGTTCGCCATGGGCCTGCGCCATATCCTGCGGCAGGACCCGAACGTGATCATGGTCGGCGAGATTCGCGACCTGGAGACGGCGGAGATTGCCATCCGCGCCGCGCTGACCGGGCACCTGGTTTTCAGCACGCTGCACACCAATGACGCCCCGAGCGCTTTCACGCGCCTCATTGATATGGGCATCGAGCCCTTCCTGGTCGCCTCCTCGGTCGAGGCGGTCATGGCCCAGCGCCTCGTGCGCACGATTTGTCCCCACTGCAAGCAGGAGCAGAAGGTCGAGCGGGATTACCTGCGCCGCATCGGTTTCCCGGAGGAGGAAATTGCGACGGCGAAGTTCTGGCACGGGGTCGGATGCGAGGACTGCCGGCAACTGGGTTACCAGGGGCGGATGGGCATCTATGAGCTGCTGATCCTGAACGAGTCACTGCGGCCGCTGATCCTCAACCGCGCGCCGGCCACGACTATTGCCCAAAAGGCCATTGACTTCGGCATGCGGACGCTGCGGACCGATGGCTGGAACAAAGTTCGAAACGCGCAGACCACCATTGAAGAGGTGTTGCGTGTAACCCAAATCGAGGAACATCTCGACGCCCTGGCCGAAGATACCAAAACGGCCGCATGGATGAAAAAGTGAATCCTGACCGGAGCAACAATTTGACCGCCACCCGGCCAACGGGTCGCCGGGGCAATGGCGCAATGGCGTGCTGCGCCTCTCGCCTGGGCGGATGGTTGCTGGCAGGCGCCGGGCTGCTGGCCTTCACTTTGACCGGCTGCGGACCATCATCCGACCAGGCTGGCAAGCAGCCGGCGACCAATGCGGCCGTCTCGCGCGCGGTTGCGAAGACAAACGCCGCGCCGCTGCCGCTGCCGCAGCCGGGTGTCAGGACCAATATTCCGCTGACCGCCGCGCGCGGTGTTCGAACCAACAAGGCACTTGCCTTGCCGCGGCCCGCGGCGAAGACCAACGCCACCAACGTCATCGCGCGGACGGGTGCGGGCACCAATGCCGCGCCAGCCGCTGAAGCGAAGGTTGGAATCGCGGGAACCCTGCGGAAGCTGCAAGCCAATCCCGCGTTTTACCCGGCGGTGGGCATCATCGCGCTTTGCCTGTGCCTGGCTGGGTTTTTGATCGCCCGGCTGTTAAAGGCGAAATCGGCGAAGGCCGGCCAGGCCGACCAACCAGCGGCGGCGCCCAAAGCCGCCGCCAGGCAAAAGGCCGCGACGAGGGCTGTGCATGCCTGCAACGTTCTCCAGGTCGGCGCTGAAGCCCGGCGCCTGTGGCAGTTCGACGCCAAAGGCCGCGGCTTTGTGCTGACCCGCGAACAGACCAGTTCAGCCGGCGGGCTCTTGCCGCCCAAACTCGTCGCCAAGGATTGGCGCACGCTTTGGCAGCGCAAACTCAACATCGCCTGGCTGCCGCCGGAGCGGGTCTTCCTGCGTGTGGCGCAATTCCCCGCCAGCGACTTCGACGAGACCCTCGCCATGGTCGAGTTGCAATTGGAGAAGCTTTCCCCGATGCCCCTCACGCAGATTGTCTGGGGCATCCACGTGCTGCCGCAGGTCGAAGGCCCCCTGCAAACGGTGATCGTGATGATCGTCGCGCGCAATGAGGTCGAAGCGTTTCTCGGCCAGCTTGAAGGCCAGGGCTACCTGGCCGACCGGCTGGATTTGCCCCTGCTCGATCAGCTGCAGACGACCGCGATCACCAATGATGGCGCGTGGATCTACCCGGAGGCGCCGGGGGGCAGAAACGCCGCGCTGGTAGCCTGGTGGTATGCCGGCGTGCTGCAGAACATCGATCTGATTACGCTGCCGCCCGCCAATCGCCCGGAAAGCCTCAAAGAACAGTTGCTCCAGATGGCCTGGGCCGGGGAGTTGGAAGGCTGGCTGACGGCGCCGCCCACCTGGCACCTGGTGGCCGACGCTGCGAGCGCGGCCGAGTGGGAACCGGCCCTGCGCGAGGGATTGCAGCAGAACGTCGAGGTCATCGCGCCGCTCTCGGTGGCTGGGCTCGCCGCCTTGACGGCCACGCGCGCCGCCCAGGCGGGACAACAGGCAAATCTCCTGCCCGCCGAGTTTTCGACCCGCTACCACCAGCAATTCGTGGATCGCATCTGGATGCGCGGGCTGGGCGCGGTCGTCGCCCTTTACCTGGCGGGCGTATTGGTCTATTTCGCCCGGCTCCAGGTTGAACTCTATCGCACCGGCCGGGTTGAGCAGCAAGCGGCGGAGCGCGGGCCGGTTTATACCAACGCACTGCAGCTCAAGGCGAAGTTTCAGGTTTTAAAAGACCGCCAGGATCTGAAGTTTGCCGCGCTGGACTGCTGGAAGGCCGTCGCCGAGCTGCTGCCGGATGGCGTCACACTCGAAGGCTATAACTTCGCCGACGGGAGAAAGCTCACTCTCAGCGGCAAGGCGCCGGCCGATCAGACCAAGCGGCTTTTGGATTTCGATGCGGACATTCGCAAGGTCGCTCCCAACGGCCAGCCTTTGTTCAATCCCAGCGCGGGCGAGCATGTCACCTGGGACACTCGGGGCAGTGAAGTGAACTGGCACTGCGTGCTGGAGCTCAAACGAACGGAGGCGTTATGACCGGTTACCTGGACCGCCTTAACCTGCGTCCCTTTGAAAAGCGCCTTGTGGTCGTGGTGGGCGCCGCTTTGTTCGTCGTCCTGAATTTGTGGTTTGTCGTGCCGCATTTCTCCGATCTGAAGAAGGCCAAGGAACGGCGGGCCGACGCATTGAAGAAGCTCGAGCGCTGGAAGGCCGAGATTGACCAGGCACCGAAATACCAATCCGGCATCACCACGTTTGCGAAGGAAGGTCTGGATGTGCCGGCGGAGGATCAGGTGAACCAGTTCGCCCGCACGATCCAGGATCAGCAGGCGCGCAGCGGCGTGGGCATTCAGCAATTCGGCAAGACCACGCACCAAACCAACCAGTTCTTCCTGGAACTCACCCAGTTGATCAGTGTGCAATCGGGAGAGGCGCAGCTCGTGGACTTCCTGTACAACCTGGGGTCCGGCAATTCGCTGATCCGCGTCCGGGATTTGTCGTTGCGTCCGGACGCCCCCCGGCAACAACTCGGCGGCACAATCAAACTGGTGGCCAGCTATCAAAAGAATCCGCCCAAGAAAGCGGCTCCGGCCAGTTCACGAACAGCAGCTCCCAAAATGGTAACTTCAACAGCTAAATGACCGTGAAAACAACATTCCTTGCTGTGTTTCTGACCGGCTCCGTTCTGGGGGCCCAAACCCCCGCGTTCGCACCGCTCCCCCCGGGCGCCGCCGCCGGCGCAAACCGTGGGACCAATGCGGACCAGCTCCTCCAGCAGGCGCTCCATAGTGCTGTGGGGCAGGCCAGCAACGCACAACCGTCCGGGAAGGCCAGCGTCCCCACAGTCCCAAACATCTCAGGAACAGGCGCTGTTCCAGCAAACGCCTCGGCGGCAGCGGACTGGTCCGCGCTTCCTTCCGATGTAGCGCCGGCTAAAGCCTCCGACGCTCCAGCCACCCCTCCCCTGGGCAACACGAACGCACAACCGAGCCCCCAGGCGGAGGTGCACCCTGTTGCGACCGGCTCCACCAGTGCCGTTCCCTCCAACCCGGTTCAAGCCGCCGCCAGCACGCAACCGTCCGTGGTGCCGCCCGCTCCGGCCGCACTCCCCAGCCGGGACACAAACCGGCAGCAACGGCTTCAGGAGATGATGCGCCGGGCCGCGGCGAGCCGCACTAATGCGGCGCCTCCAGCATTTCCCGGCAGCCCGGCGACCACAATCCCTGTGCCCGGTGTGGCGCCCG
Source organism: Candidatus Paceibacterota bacterium (assembly GCA_035452965.1). Lineage (NCBI taxonomy): Bacteria > Bacillati > Minisyncoccota > Minisyncoccota bacterium. Next base: position 445,717 of record DAOTCE010000001.1, read on the forward strand.
CCGCGACCACGGCGCTCCCGCCGGGCGCCACGGCGCCGGCCGCGTCCATCACGCCTGCTCCTGGGGCCGGGATGACCGGCTCTCCCGCGGCGGCTCCATCCTCTCCGCCAGGGGCCACCCCTCAGTCGCTGGAGGAACCGCTGCCGCAGGGCATGATAGACTTCCGCTCGGCTGATCTGACGCAGGTGCTGGACATCTACAGCATGATGGTCAACCGCACCGTGTTGCGCGCGGCGACCCTGCCAGCCCCGACCATCACCCTGACCACGCGGGGTCAGCTCACGGTGCGCGAGGGCATCCAGGCCCTGGAAGCGGTTTTGGCCCTCAATGGCATCACCATGGTCAGCATCGGAGATAAATTCGTCAAGGCGGTGCCGGAGGCCCAGGGGGGCTCGACCGGGGCGGCGTTTGACACAAACAGCCCGGCGCTGATGCCGGAGATGGGGCAGTATGTGACGCACGTGGTGCAGTTGAAGTATGCCAAGCCCAGCGAGATGACCGCGGTGCTGCAGCCTTTCGTCAAGATTCCCAACGGCATCCTGCCGATTGATGGCAGCCAGATGCTGGTTTTGCGGGACTACACCGAGAACGTCAAGCGGATGCTGGAGCTGATCGCGAAGATAGACGTGGCGGTGCCATCGGAGTATGTGTCGGAGGTCATCCCGATCAAGTATGCGCAGGCCAGCGAGATCGCCGGGGCGTTGAACAGCTTGAGCACCGGCGGCACGGGCGCCACGGTGGGCGCCAGCACCTCGGGCAGCTCTCGCACCACCCGCAGCGCGGGCACGATGAACCGTCCCGGCACCATGGGGGGCTATCCAGGCCAGACCACCCCCGGGATGGTCACTCCGCCCGGCAGCGCGGGCACACCGACGCCGGCGGCGGGCAGCTCCTTTTCGCAGCGCTTGCAGAACCTCATCGGCAAAGCCGCGCAGCAGGGGGACATTGTGGTGCTGGGCCAGACCAAGATCATATCGGATGAGCGGACCAATTCGCTGCTGATCTACGCCTCGAAGGAGGACATGAAGACGATCAAGGAGATTGTGGCCAAGCTGGACGTGGTCCTGGCGCAAGTGTTGATCGAAGCGGTGATCATCGAGGTGACCCTGACAGATAGCCGGGACCTGGGCTTTAGCTATCTGCAACACCCGCAGAGCTCGGGCCAGTGGACCGGGGTGGGCGCCATCAATAACAAGAATTTCCTTAACCGTGAATCCTTCGTGAGCGGGGGCACCAACTCCCTCATTCCCCAGGGGTTCAGCTACCTGATGAACTGGGGGCAGGATTTGGATGTGACAGTGACGGCGCTGGCAGCCGACAGCCGGGCGCGGATTTTGCAGCGGCCGCGGATCCAGACCTCGCACAATGAACCGGCGAGCCTGTTCGTGGGTGAATCGCGGCCGTATCCGACCTCCAGCTACTATGGGGGCGGGGCCTACGGGGGTTACTCCTCGATTCAGCAGTTGCAGATCGGCGTGACGCTGGACGTGACGCCGCTGATCAATCCGGACGGGCTGGTGGTGATGGAAATTCGACAGCAGATCGACAGCTTCCTGGGCAACGTGACCATCCAGAACGTGGGCGATGTGCCGGTGACCAGCTCCAAGGTTGCTTCGACCAAGGTGTCGGTGCGCGACCACGACACGATTATCCTGGGCGGGTTGATTGAGACCGACAAGAACAAGAGCGCTTCCGGGGTGCCGTTCCTGAAGGACGTGCCGCTGCTGGGCTACCTGTTCCGGAGCACGCACGCCGACGAGACCCGCAAGGAGCTGCTGGTGCTGATCCGGCCGACGGTGCTGCCGACGCCGGAGATTGCGGCGCTGGCGGCAACGGCGGAGAAGAACAAGATGCCAGGGGTGCGGGCGACCGAGAAGGAATTGCGGGCCGACGAAATGCATCGCCTCAAGAAGGCCGATAAGGCTGAGCAGGCCGAGAATAAAGGTAATTTCTAGCTGGAATTGGACTTGTGGCGGCAGCCCCGGTAACTTCCCTCGTGTGGGGACTGGCCGGACCGCAGCGCAGCCGCCCGCTCGCCCGGGTTGACGCCTGTGTGAAAAGGACTGATTCGTGAACAACTGGCTACAAGTGACACGGGCGGGCCGGACGCGCCGCCCGGTCCCGGGGTGCCTCCTGGCAACTGCCGTGCAGGTATTTCTGTTGCTGGGCGGGTTGCTGCTTTGCGCACAAACGGCTCGAGGCCAGATGCTTGTCATTAACCGCATCAATGACACGAACCTGAATGTCTCCCTCCATCCGAGGCTCACGATCATAGTCTCGGTGACGAATCCCGTTAATCCCAACACCCTGATCTGGAACCTCACCGAAGCTCCCAGCGGGGCAAGCATTATCCCCGGAAACCAGCCGAACAATGCTGTATTCACTTGGACCCCAACGGGGGCGCAGGTGCCGAGCACGAATAACAGGGTCACCGTCCTGGTTTCCGGCGGCGGGTTCCTGCCCGGCGCCGGTTCCTTCAGTGTGACCGTCAGCACCAACGTGGCGCCCCCTGTGAACCAGGTTGTCATTGATCCAATCCCGCCGCAGACGGTCGCCGAGGGGACGACGCTCATCTTCACCAACCATGCCCGCGCCACCGAGAATCCCGATAGCCCATTGGTGTTCAGCCTCGTTAATCCGCCCGAGGGCGCGCAAATAACCAACAACAGCCCGACGAGCGGCGTCTTTACCTGGAGGCCGACCGCGATCCAAGCGGCCACTCCTTTCTATACGATCCGTGAGGTGGTGACCGAACCGAGTACCTCCGTGAGCAGCACCCAGGATTTCCAGGTCACGGTCACCCTGACCAACAACTGCTCGCAGTACGAAGACTTCGTGGCCGCAGTGGCGCGGGGCGGCTATTTCCCGCTCACGAACTGCTCCACGATTGTCATCACGAACACGCTCACTGTCTCCAGCAACCTGGTCCTGGACGGTGGACCAAACCGAGCGACCTTGTCCGGCAACGGCCAACTGCGCTTGTTCACCGTGCAATCGAATGTCAGCCTGACACTTAACAGCCTGACGCTCGTAGGCGGGAACGATCCCGGCGGCGGAGCCGTTTACGTTTCGCCCGGGGCCAGCCTGTTGCTCACTAACTGTATCCTTGCAGGCAATAGCGCCGCAGGCCCCGATGGAGCGGCTGGGGCCAACGGCAGTGGTGGCAGCTATGGCGATAATGGCAGCCGCGGCACTGCGGGCGCCCCGGCCGCGGGTGGCGCTATTTACAATCTCGGCGCTTCAACCGCCATTGGGTGCCAATTTCTGACCAACCAGGCTTCCGGCGGCAACGGCGGCAATGGCGGCGATGGCGGCGACGGCAGCTTCCAGGGCGGGGATGGCGGCAGTGGCGGCGGCGGTGGCGCCGGTTATGGCGGTGCTATTTGCAGCCTGGGCAGCCTTTCGCTCAGCAATTGCACCTTCGCCGGGAACTCGGTGACCGGTGGCAGCGGCGGCAATGGCGGCGCCGGCGGCGCGGGGGCGTTTCCGAGCGATCCCGGAGACGGTGGTGCCGGCGCAGCCGGCTCGGGCGGGGCCATCTACAGCGCGGCCAATACGATTATCGTCAATTGCACTTTCGACGGAAACTCAGGCCGGGGCGGGGATAGTCCCGCAGCCGGGGGGGAGGATACGGGTTGGGGGGAGGACGGCGACGACGGTGGCAGCAGCTTCGGCGGCGCGGTCTTTATCGGCGGCGGGTCTCTCACTAACTGCACCTTCGTCAACAACGTTGTCACGGGCGGGGCTGGCGGCGATGGCGGACCGGCAACCGGCTGGCGCGGTGGGGATGGCGGTAACGGCGGCAACGGCTTCGGCGGCGGCTTATACAATGCCGGGGTTGGCGCGGTGGTGAATTGCACGTTCTCCGCTTGCGGCGTCGCGGGTGGCGCCGCCGGCTCAGGGGGCAGCGGTCCGACGGGCGTCGGGAGCGCAGGCCGCGCGGGGCTGGCGGAAGGCGGCGACATCGCCCACGTCTCCGGCAGTCTCGTCCTGCGAAGCACCATCCTGGCTGCTGCTTCCACCGGGAAGAACGCCTACGACACAAGTGCAAACCGAATCACCGATAGCGGCTACAACATAAGCTCGGATGCCAGCCTCGGCCTGGGCGGCACCAGCGTGCAGAATACCGATCCTCTGATCAGCGCCACGCTTGCCGCAAACGGCGGCGTCACGCGGACCCTGGCCATCCTGACCAACACCAGCCCGGCGGTTGATAAGATTCCCGCGAGTCTCAGCCCCGCAACCGACCAGCGCGGCATCTCCCGCCCGCAGCCGCAAGGCGGGTTGTCCGATATTGGAGCTTACGAGCTGGTGAGCCTGCTGGCCATTGTCACTCAGCCCGAAAGCCAGACAGTGAGCAAGGGCAGCGATGTTGCGTTCACGGTGGTCGCTTCGGGAGACTCGCTGCGCTACCAGTGGCGGTTCAACGGGACCAACATCGCCGGCGCGACCCTGGCCGCGTATGCCCTGGCCAACGTCCAGAGCACGGGCGCGGGCAGTTATGATGTGATTGTCACCAACGTCCACGGCTCGGTCACCAGCCTCCCGGCGGTGCTGACCGTGTTGGATTCCTTGTTCGTCAGCGGGCGGATTACGCAGGGCAACAGCGGGCTGCCCGGCGTTAGAGTGGCCATCGGGACCAACCTCAGTTTCACTGGCCCTGGCGGGTATTATACCAATTACGACCTGCAATTCGGCGCGAACCTGACCGTGACTCCGTCGTTGGGCGGGTATGGGTTTGCTCCGGGCGCCCAATCTGTCACGCTGACCTCCAACATCACGGGTTTGAATTTCCTGGCCTTTCCGTCGCATGGGCTGCTTGCCCGCACCGACGACGGGAACGTTCAGATTGCGTATGCCGCCATGAGCTGCCGGGTTGAGGCTTCGACCAACCTTGCCTTGTGGCGGACGGTGTATGTCACCAACAACTTCTCCGCCGATACGCTGGCTTTGATCTACACGGATACCAACGCCGCAAAATCCCCCACGCGCTTCTACCGAATCACGCAAACTAACGCGGTCGCGCCTCGGTTGATCAACTGGGGCCCCGCCACCAACCAGGGGCTGTCGTTTGACTGTGTTTCCGCTCCCATCTCGGTTTGCAGGATTGAAGTCTCAACCAACCTGACGCACTGGCAGGGCATCTTCACCAATTCTCCCGCTCTGGCTCCCTTGCAGTTCCCGTACTCAGAGCCGGCCAGCTTCCCCTCCCGCTATTATCGCCTGTCCCAGTCGCCGGGCTTTTAGCGGGAAATTCTGACGGGTGGGGCGGCAAACCAGCATAAGTCACTAAATATCAGTGGGTTATGCCGGCAATCCCGGCTGAATTGCGCCCGGGACACGCCAAGGTGTCAAGGCTGTATCTACGGTGTGGATAGGGTGTGGATACGGTGCGGATACGGTGAGACTCCCTTGGGGGGCGCGGTTTTTGCCCCGAAAGCGTCCTGTCGCCTGGTATTCGCCCAGGCGCCCGGGAGAATGCCTCACGGCGACGACTCCGTGGTGGCCTCCGAATATTGGCGGCGGAAGGTCCGCTCCAATTCCTTCCAGCGGGATTCCATCCGGCTCGCCCGCTCCGGTTGCCGCGCGGCGAGGTCGTGCAACTCGCTGCGGTCTTTGCCCAGGTTGTAAAGCTCCCACCGGTTGTCATTTTCACGGGCCGACACCACCTTCCAATTCCCCACGCGCAAGGCCCGATTGCCTTCGTGGTGGAAGAAGATGAATTCGCGCTTCACCGTGCCGTCCTTCCGGAACGCCGGCACCAGGCTTTTGCCCGGGAGCGGAGGGGCTTCAATCCCGTTCCAAACGTTCGTAATGCGCGCACCGGCCAGATCGAGCAGCGTCGGCACGAAGTCAACGACATGACCCGGGTCATGCCGCAATTCTCCGCGCGCTTTAATCCCGTTTGGCCAATGCACGATGAGCGGGGTGGCGATGCCCCCCTCATGCACCCAGATCTTGTGCCACCGGAACGGGGTGTTGCAGGCGCTCGCCCACCCGGGTCCAAGGCACTGGAATGACCGCCACGAGCCGGCGGGCGCGCCCGGATCGTGCCCTTCGCCGCGGACCAGGAGTGTGGCGTCCGCGCCGTTGTCGGACAGGAAGCAGATGAAGGTGTTGTCGAGGGCGCCCATGATCCGCAGTTGATCGAGCACACGCCCAATCCCGCGGTCCATGCGGTCCACCATTGCCGCATGCACAGCCATTTTGGTTGCCTGGAAGGCCTGTTGTTCGGCTGTCAGCGTCTCCCACACCACCGGGTGTTCCGTTTCGCCCGGGCCGAGCTGCTCCAGGACTTCGGGCTTGAAGTAGCGCGGGGTGAACCCGGGATCAAGCGGCGGCAGGGCGCAGTCGAGCAGGCGCATTTGACGGATTCGCTCCCACCGCTGAGCGCGAATCACGTCCCAGCCCTCCCGGTAACGGTCGCGGTAGCGCGCGATGTCCTCGGGCGGAGCATGCAGCGGGAAGTGGGGCGCGATGAAGGCCAGGTAAAGGAAGAAGGGCTTGGCGGCATGGTTGGTCGCGTGGTCCCTGAGGTAGCCGAGGGCGTGGTCGGCGAAGGCGGTGGTTGCGTAGTAGCCGCTGTCCGGCTTGACCGGCGCGGCCGGGTGGTCGTCTTCAAAGTGTTTCGCGGGCGAGAAGTAGCGGTCCCAGTCTTCGAACCGATACGAATGGTCGAAGCCGCCATCGGCCACTGGTTTGGGCGCGCCCGTCAGATGCCACTTGCCCGACTGATAGCAGCGGTAGCCGAGGGGTTTGAGGTAATGGGGCAGCACCCGGGTCCACGCTGGCAGGCGCCCCCGGCGCGGGTCCATGCCGATTTGCTGGGCGTAGTAGCCCGTCAGGAGGCTGGAGCGGGTCGGCCAGCAGCGCGCGGTGTTGTAGAATTGGGTGAAGCGCAGCCCATTGGCCGCCAGGCGATCGAGGTTGGGCGTGTGAATCTCGCCGCCATAGCAGCCGGCATCCGAAAACCCCATGTCATCGGCGAGGATGATCAGGAAGTTGGGCTTGGCGTTGGCGGGCGCGGCTGAGACGACCTGGGGCCACCCCGTCCAAAGGCTGAGCGCGGCCAGCAGGCCAATGAATGGTGAAAGTATGGCGCGTTTCATCTTCTCTCAGGTAGCAGCCGGGGTGACGGGGCTCAAGCATTCATGCGGCACTGCTTCCGCCTGCGGGGACGAGGCCGCGCCGCCCCGACGGCCCTGCTCCAAACAGGCTGTCACGGTTACCGCGCGTATTTGATGATGCGGTCCTGGACCCAGTGGTCGCGATACCAAGTGCTGGCCGCGAAGTTGTCATCCAGCTCCTGCATGCGGGTCTTTAGCAGAGCGCGGAAGCGGTTGAGCGTCTGTTCGTGCTCGGGGCTTGCCGCCAGGTCGCGGAGCTGAGAGGGGTCCTTCAGGTTGTCGAACAGGAGTTCCTTGCGGTCTTTGCGGTAGATCGCATAGGTGAATTGCTTGCTGCGCAGCGCCCGCCATTCGTAGCCGTCTTCCCACAACGCGCAGGCGCCCGTGTTCTGCATGAAGGCCGCTTCCGGTTCGGGCCCGGGCCGACCCAGCGCGCAGTGGCTGAGGTCCATACCTTCGACTTTCGCCGGGACCGGCAGGCCGGCCAGGCCCAGCAGCGTGGGCATGATGTCGGGGGTGTTGAGGCAGGCGTCGGTGGTGGCGCCGGCGGGGATGCGGTCGGGCCAGCGGATGATGAAGGGGACGCGCACGGCTTCTTCGTAGAAGATGTTTTTGGCGCGGCGGCCCTGGGCGCCCATCATCTCACCGTGGTCGGAGGTGAAGACGACGATGGTGTTGGAGCGAAGGCCGGCGGCGTCAATGGCCTGGAGGAGGCGGCCCATGTTCCAGTCGAGGTTGGCGGTCATGGCGTAATAGACGCGGAGCCACCGGGGGATGGACTGGCGTTCGCGCGGGCCGCGGAAACGGCCCCAGTTGTCGGAGTAGGGGTCGTTGTCGGGCTTATAGTTCGGGGGGAGGGTGAAGCGGGGTTTGCCACCTTCGTCGGCGAACAGGTTGAGGAACTTGGCCGGGACGTTGTTGGTGTTCCACGGGTCGTGCGGGGTGCCCAGGGAGAGGAACAGGGCGAAGGGCTTGCCGGTGGCGGCGCAGTGTTGGATGCGGGCGATGGCGAGGTCGGTTTGGCCGTCGGGTTCGTAGCCTTTGATGGGGATCTTCTCCGGGCTATCGGTGTGGTAGTAGCCGTCGAAGTACTCGTGGTGGAAGTTGAAGGCGGCCCAGAAGCCGTCGAAGCCGAAGCGGTAGGGGCCGGGGGGCGTGAAGGAGTTTTTGGGGTCGTAGTGGTTGCCGAGTTCGTTGGCCCAGAGGTGCCATTTGCCGATGTAGGCGGTGTCGTAGCCGTGGCGGGTGAGGACCTGCGCGAAGAAGGTGTGGTTGGTGCTCATGCGCAGCTCGTTGATGACCATGCCGGTGGAGGTGGTGTATTTGCCGGTGAGGAGCGAGGCGCGGTAGGCGGCACAGACAGGATGGCCGGAGATGGCATTGCGAAAGACGACACCCTGGCGGGCGAGGGAGTCGAGGTTGGGAGTGCGGGCTTGGGTGTCGCCGGCGAAGCCGCAGGACTGGTAGCGGAGTTGGTCGGCGAAGAGAAACACGAGGTTTGGCCGGGGCTGCCGGGCCGGCGCCGGGGGCGGGGCGGAGAAGGCCGGGGTTTCTGCGAGCACAGCGGCAGCGAGGCAGGCAATCGTCGTCCAGAGCGGCAAGAGGTATTTCATGAGCCAAGACTGCTTATAGCCGCTGAACGGCCCCGGCTCAAGCGAAGGAATTCAAAGGGAGCCTTGGGTCTTGGGTCTTGGGTCCAAAGTCCATTGCCTCGCGGGGGCCGGTCGGCTACAGGCCGACGCTCCGCTTCGGCTTCCCAGCTGGCTGGCGCTTTCCTGGATTCAACCCGGGCCGGCCGCGGGGTGCGGTCAGCGTGCTTGACCAGGAAGCCCGTGTAGCCCCAAACTGGCCGGGTAGAAATCAACTGCAGGCACTTCTGCGTGACTCTTAAAGCGTCAACAATCAGTTGGCCCATATCCGCGACATGACAAGCACTCGAATAGGCGAGTTGGTCTTCCTGGAGCACTTCGCCCCGCTGTACAAGATCCCCGTGCCCGAACATCTCTCCGAGCCGGTGACCGAGTCCAAGCTGAGAGAGAGGCTGGGCCGGTGGGGGGCGGGCATTGTGAAGCCGGACGTGCTGGCCGGGAAGCGCGGGAAGGCGGGCCTGGTGCGGCGGGTGGAGAATTTTCGCGACGCGCTGCGGGTCCTGCGGGACGTGGCGGCCGAGGAGATACACGGCCAAAACCCCCGCGGCGCCTACATTGTGCAGGCGGTGCCGGCGGACCTGGAGATCTTCACCGCCATCAGCTACAGTTCCCACACGCTTTCGCCCGCGTTCACGGTGTCGCTCCGGGGCGGGATGGAGGTAGAGGCGATCTCGGAGGAGGACAAGGTGACGGTGCCGCTGAGCGTGTTTCGCGGGCTCAACGCCTACCAGGTCTCGGAGGCGCTGACCGAGCTTGGCGTGAAGGGCAAGCTGAACTCGCGGCTGAGCATCGTATTTGTGAATCTCTGGGACATGTTCATCTCGACAGGGATGCTGAGCTGCGAGGTGAATCCGTGGCGCGTGACCAAGGACGGCCAGATCTGGGCGTGCGACTTCAAGGCCACCTTCGATGAGCACAACTTCAAAGCGCGCGACCTGGGCCTGGCCTGGCCGGAATACCCGTCGGAGGCGACGCCGTTCGAGGCGGAGATGAATGCGCTGGCGGCGGCGAGCCACCAGGGCCAGGCGCATGTGTCGTCGCTGGGCGGCACCAAGATTCTGCCGCTGCTCTTCGGCGGCGGGGCCAGCACGATCATCACCGAGACGCTGACCCAGCTTGGCGGGGAGCCGATCCTGCTATCGGACTTCGGCGGCAACCCGCCGTATGAACGGATGAAGAAGACCGCGGCGCTTTGTTTCGAGCACCACCTGCACCACTGCGCGCTGCTGCTGATCCTGGGCGGCAAGGCCAACAACACGCTGATTGACGTGACTTTCTCCGCCATCGCGGACGCCTTGCAGGAATGCGTGGACGCGAAGGGCCCCGTTTCGATCCCGGTCGTGGTGGGCCGGGGCGGGGCGCACCTGGCGCAGGGGATGGCGGCGCTGAACAAGACGCTCGCCAACCTGAACCTGCCCCGGGTGTTTTTCGGCCCCGACACGCCAATCACGCTGGTGGCGGAATACGCCGTGTCGCTCATGCGCGCGTGCGAGCAGCGCAAGCAGAAAGGCAGATCATGATCGCGACGACTCTTTGCAGCCTCCTGAACAAAGGCGACCGCGTGGGCGTCTCGAACGTGACGGGGCGCGAGGCGATGAAGGTCAGTATTGTCTCGCAGCAGTATTGCGACAACATCGTGGGGGGATGGGCGCTGGGCAAGGACCAGGAGATCATCCGGGTGCCCGGCGGCCGGGACATCCGCGTATTCGGGCAGTTCGAGGACCTCATGAAGGCGCTCCCGGCCAGGGAACGGCCCAACAAGGTGATCGTGTATTCGCCCCCGGAGGCCGTGTATGGCGACGTCAAGGAAGTGGTGGAAAACGGCGAGGGCACGGTTGAGACGATCTTCGTCATTACGGAACACGTGTCGGTCGAGGTAACCGCCAAGCTCCGGCACGTGTGCAACGTGGCGCGGATGGACATCATCGGGTGCAATACGCTGGGTCTGATCAATGCCCGCGCGGGCGTCCGAGTGGGGGCGGTGGGGGGCGACACCCCCGCCGAATCGTTCATCCCCGGCAGCGCGACGATCATCTCGAACTCGGGCAACATGGTGAACACGATCGCGGGTTATCTCCAGTCGGCGGGGCTGGGGGTTTCCTTTGGCATTTCGACAGGTAAAGACCCGTTGATTCTGACGCCGCTGCGCGATTTCCTTGTGCTGGCCGAGCGGGACAAGCGGACGAAGGTGATCGTGCTCTACGTCGAGCCCGGCGGGACTTACGAGCGCGATGCGATCGAGCTCATGACCGAGCGCAAGTACTCCAAGCCGCTGCTGGTCTTTGTGGCCGGCGCGTTCGCCGAGGGACGCAACATCTCGCTGGGGCACGCGGGCGCGGTGGTCGAGGGCCGTTGCACGTCGGCCTCGGACAAGATGCGCCTGTTCGACGAGTATCTGGGCGTGGCGCCGTTTGATCCGGCCGATCCGAAGGCCGCGGGCCGGAGTCTTCGACGGACCCGGCGCGGCCTGCGCGCGACGACCTTGCACGCGCTGGTGCCGGCGGCGCAGGTGCTGATGGAGGCGTTGCGCATCAAGCCGGACTTCAAGCCCTTGCGCCCGCTGGCGCTGAACCCGTGGATCGTCGAGTTGGGCGCGCTGGCGGCTAAGCTGCCGGAGCGGCTGGCCTTGCGGCCGGGGCGCATCCCCAGCCCCTACGACAAGCTGCTGGCTCAGCAACTCAAGGGCGGTCTGGGGAGGGTGGTGACGCGCCAGCCGCTGCGGCACGCGTCGCACGCGTCCGCCAACGACGGCGCCACGCCGCGGATCTACGGATACTCACTTCCGGCGCTGATGCAGCGGCCGGGTTCATTTGCTTACAGCGTGCTGCTTTCGTGGCTCGGGTCGCCGCCCGCGCACGAGTTCGAGACCCGGCTCTTCGAGATGTGCCTGACAGCCTCGATCACGAACGGGCCGGGAACGATTTCGGCGCAGGGGGCCAAGCTGGCGGCCTCGGCGGGCAACGAGCCCAACACGGCGATGATGGCGACGCTGGGGGCCATCGGCTCGGTCCATGGAGGCAACGGCAAGGAGGCGGCGCGGTTTCTGATTCGGATCTTCCGCGACACCGGGCTGACCGATCCGTATGACCGGAAGCAGGCGCCGGACCTCGATCAATTGGCGCAGGCGCAGGCGGCCGATTACCAGCGTCGGAAGCTTGCGGCCAAGGACGCGGGAGTGGAGATCGAGAAGGTGCCCTGCCTGGGGCATCCGGTGTTCAATCAGGAGGCGGTCAACTACGATCCGCGCGAGCGGGTGATCAGCCGCTGCCTGGAGGAGGAGGGTTGGTACAACGTCTTCCTCGACTTCTACCACCGCCTCACGCGCGCGCTTATGAGCCAGGGCGTGACGACCAAGGTGCACGCGGTAAACGTGGACGCCGCGCTCGCCTGCGTGTGCCTGGGGTGCGCCTGGCCGCTGTTGGTGGAGAAGAAGATCACGGTGGAACGGGCGGCGGACCTGCCCTTTGTCACCTTCGCACTGGGGCGCGTGGCGGGCGGCGCGGCCGAGTATCTCGATCACCGCGATTTCGGGACCGACATGGACATGCGGGTTCCGGTCAGCGAGTGCAAGGCGCTGACCCGGCCGCGGGATTGAGTGAGATCACTTCCAGCTTGGAAGCGCACGATTCCAGGACTGGACAGACCCTCACCCCGGCCCTCTCCCCCTCGGAGGAGGAGAGGGTTCCCTTTAGGGCGGGTGAGGGGGAACAGCATGGAGACGGCTTAGCCCCTCGCGTGTGTCGGATCGGTGGTCGCCTTTGGCCGCAGCATGGCCCGTAGCTTTCGGGCGCCGGAGAAGCACGCGCCAGCATACGCAAATCTTCGGAGGGCCCACCCCCAGGCCAACGCGTAAGCGATGCCAGCAACGGCCCACAAGAGGTTCACATGTTCCGGGTCGGGGAGCAGGAAGATGGGCAGCAGTAACAGAGCGGCCGTCAGCAACGAGATGGGGAACCAGGTCGCGGATTGACGCCTGAACTTCGCCGCTCTGAGTTCGACCTCGCCTTGCACTTCGCCGCCGGACCTCGCCACATCGCCCAGCAGCCGGAGGAGCTTGTGGCGTTCGGATCGCGATTTGGGAAAGGTAACCGGTGTTTGCGGTGTCCTGACCGTGAGGTCATCCGCAAGCAGGAGCGCGTCAAGGTCAATGACCTCCCCAAGCCGGGCGAGCGGGACCTGGACCACTGGGTCGCCGGCATGGGTCCGCACTGCAATAGACTCATGATTCCAGGAAAGCATGTAGATGTGTCCCGGGTAACACTCACCCACTCTGGGGTCGTCCGGCTCAACCGGTGTGTCACGAGCCCAGGCAAGGATGGATCGGACAAAGCCGTTAAGCAGGATTGCCCAGAGCGTGACCGCGACAAGGGCCAGCACAATGAAGGAGAGTCGGCCGACCCAGTCATCACGTCGCGCAAATGGGATGGCGATTGCCGCCGCGACAAGCCCACCGCACATCAGCCAGAAGAGCCGGGGTGGAGGGGGGCAACGAGGCGCGGTCATCGGCTGCCATTGTGACGTGGGAACTTGAACTCAGGCAAGGCCACAACTGTAGGACGAATTAGCGTCGTGGCCGACTTTGGAGCGGCGGGCCGGACGGCGTCAAGCCCGGAGCGGGTGGTGGCGGGCGGCTGATGCCGCAGCCACGGCTTTCGGAGTGCGCCGGCAAAGCGCAGCGACCACGGCGCTTTGGGGTGGTGCGGCGGCGCTGGGGCAGGCGAACGATCAGGAAAAGCGGTGTCGTCGCTCCGCTCTGCCACCGCAGTCCAAGACGGACTCGAGGTTTGCGGGGGCGCTGGCGTTTCCGGCGTTGGGGACCGGACGGTTTTGGCTTGAGGCGGCGGGCGACTTGGCATGAACCTGCGTTCATGAAGATATTCTCCTGCCTGGTTGCCGGTGTGATCCTGGGAGTGGTTGCCGGTCTGGCACAGACGCCGCCGCGCGGATATTCCATACCCATCATTGATCTGTCGAAGGAGACGCAGCGGCAGGTGATCGTGGACCGGGAGGCGGGGCAGTATTTGGGGCACCCGACCACGGTGCTGCTGGAGGATGGAAAGACGATGCTGATTGTGTATCCCAAGGCGCACGGGCGCGGGGCGATTGTGTATAAGCGCAGCATGGACGGGGGCCTGACCTGGAGCGAGCGGTTGCCGGTGCCGAAGAGCTGGGTAACTTCGATGGAGGTGCCGACCATTTACCGGACGGTGGATGCCGCCGGCAAGAAGCGGCTGATCATGTTCTCGGGGCTCTACCCGATCCGGATGGCGGTGAGCGAGGATGACGGCGGGAACTGGAGTGAATTGAATCCAATCGGCAACTTTGGAGGCGTGGTGGCTATGGCTTCGTGCGTGCCATTGAAGACCGGGCCGGGCCACTACATGGCCCTGTTCCATGACGACGGGCGATTCCTGATAGGCGGCAACGAAGTGAAGCACCAAGCGAAGAGCCCCCACAGCGAATATAGCTCGCCCGCCGCCAAACCGTGGTGCTTCTTTGTGTACCAAACCCGCAGCACGGACGGCGGACTGACTTGGAGCGTGCCAATCCCCATCGCCATGCTGCCGGACGTGAAATTGTGCGAGCCGGGCGCGGTGCGGTCGCCGGACGGCAAGGAGATTGCCGTGCTGCTGCGCGAGAACCTGCGGAAGAAGAACAGCTATGTCATCTTCACCCGGGACGAGGGTCTGACGTGGACCCAGCCGCGCGAGCTGCCCGGGGCGCTGACCGGCGACCGGCACACCGCCAAGTACGCGCCCGACGGCCGGCTGTTCATCTCATTCCGCGACACCACGCTGGAGTCGCCGACCAGAAACGATTGGGTGGCGTGGGTGGGCAATTACGAGGACATCGTTAGGGGGACGGAGGGCCAGTATCGCGTGCGGCTGATGCACAACACCAAGGGGGCGGATTGCGCGTACCCCGGCGTGGAGGTGCTGCCGGACGGGACGATCGTGACGACGACCTACGGCCACTGGACAAAGGGCGAGCTGCCCTACATCGTCAGCGTGCGGCTGAAGCTGGAGGAGTTGGACGCCAAGGCGAGGCAGTAGGAGCCCGTGCTCGCGGGATGGATGGCTATTTGCCCGGGTCCCGGGGCAGGGCCTCGATGCGGAGCGTCCAGCGCTGCGCCGTGGACAGAAGCTGGAGGCCGCCGGGAATGGCAAACTGGAAGGTCTCCCAGGAGTGGAGCGGGTACCCGAGGATCACGCCGAGGTTCTCAACGATGTGCTCTGCGCTTCCGGCCTCGTTGCCTTCCGCGTCCGAGAGTTTGAGGGCCAGGCGCCAGCGGCTCTTCGGCCAGGAGACGACCCCAGCCAGCACGGACGCCTGGACCGAGTCGTTGGTCTTTTGCAGGGTTAGCGACTCGGCACGGAAGACCAGCGACTGCTCGGCCGTCGGCAGGTCGAGCGTGAGCGGCATGGCTTCGTCCCAACGGACGGGGTTGCCTTGCTCGGTCCAGGAGGTCTCGATGCTGATCTGGTAGAGCGCCCCCTTGGCCTTGGGACTCGAGGGAAAGGTGGCTGTGAGATTCTCGAGGTGGGGGATTCTCTCGATGGTGCCCGAGTTTTCGATGACCTGTTCCTGCTTGTGGTGAACGACGACAAAGGCGCCGAACCGGTCCACCCACTGCAACCGGATCTTCCACGCGGTTCTGGGATAGGAATCAACCTGCAGGTGCACTTTGGCGGCAGGGCCGTTGGAGGCGGGGACAAATTCGAGCCAGGGGTAGCGGCTGATGTGAGGGCGGGGCGCTGTCGGCGCTACCACAAGCTTCGAGAGTGGGGGGATACCCCGCACTCCAGACGCTTCGCGCACAGAGTTAACGTCTGTGGGGCGACGGGCGGTGGCGGCATTGGTGCCGCCCCGGGTGATACACAGGTCCCAGTCGAGCAGGATGGGGGTGTTGGTCTGGATGAAGCCTTCGG
Organism: Candidatus Paceibacterota bacterium; assembly: GCA_035452965.1. NCBI lineage: Bacteria > Bacillati > Minisyncoccota > Minisyncoccota bacterium. The sequence goes on from DAOTCE010000001.1 coordinate 461,422, forward strand.
AGCCGTTGGCCTGATCCGACCGTCGGGAGGCCGGTTTGGCCAGCTTCAAGGCTTCGTCAAAGTTGGCGGCCACTAGCAGCTCACGCAGGCGGGCAGGGCTCGTTTCATTGGCAGGCGCGGCAGGGGCTGTTGCGGCTGCGGCGAGCACCAAGGCGGCAGCGGCTGGCGCGAAGAGGCAATGGAATGGTTTCACGCTAAAATGACACGCGACGGGCCCGGTTTCTTAGGGCTTTAATGGCTTTTCATCCGGCGGGGTATATTCCAGGTTGATGGCCATCCGGATGGTCTGACCGTCGGCGGCGACCTCGGGCGAGACTTGGATGGTGGTGCCGATCTGGCGCTGTGTGCCGTCAGGATTCGGGCGGTTTTCGCCAATGAACAGCCTCGCCGTTTCACCGTCCGAGGTGGCGATGCGTGGGCGGGAGAGGATGTGAGAGCTCTCGCCCGACGCGGCCAGATCGGTAAAGAACGCGACGTCAGTCCCCGTGAACACAGGTGGTTCTGCCGGTGACGGGCGGTCGAGCTTCTGCAGAAGCGTTTCGGGCACCTCGCCTTCCGGGATTTTGAGCAAACACATGGCGATGTTGACGCCTGTGACCCCGGAATCATTCTTGCCCAGGCTGGGTGTTGCCAGCAAGAAGGTGCGGAAGCCGGGCGCAGTGAGCCAGCCGCCGGTGGCAAAGCTCTCACCGTTGGCCACGTTGGCTGTGGCGGCAGCCACGAAGGGAGCCAGCCCGGCTGCCGGCTGGTCGCTGGCTGAGGATGCGCCGGCGCCCGCCGGGGCGGCAGCGGCGCCGCGCGCCTCATTGCGCAAGCGCGTGACTTCTCCCCGGAGGCGCAACAACTCCGTCCGCTGCTGCTGCGTCAGGGCGGTGTCTGTGGCAGGAGCCGGCTCCGCTTTCGCACTCGCGCGCGTGGCCGCTGCCTCCGTTAATTGGTTCCGCAGTTCTAAGTTCTCCGCGCGCAACCGATCCACCCGTTGCTGTTGAAGAAAGAGCACGAGCGCGAAGCCTGCCATCGCCAGTGCCGCCAGCACCACTCTCATTTGTGTCACTCTCATTTGCCAACAATTCATTGTACTACCAACACCGCCCAGGCAAGGAGGTTTTGCCGGCGCTCCCCAAAACCTTCGGAGCCACCCCGGGCTGGAGCTTCGTTTGCGACCTGAACGGCGGCTGCCCGCGGCCGCCTTCATCCAAGAACCCTTGAACAGCCCTTCTGGTCGTATCCCGGCCGACTCCTGCGCTTTACCTGAACAACCCTGGCAGGAAGGTGGTGAGGGGAGGGAAGTAGGTGATGAGCAGGACGCCGATGAGCAGGACCAGAAGCATGGGGAAGGTGGCGCGGATGACCTCGGGCATGGGCTTGTTGAAACGGTACGAGGAGAGCAACAAGTTCAGACCAACCGGCGGGCAAAGAAAGCCCAACTCCATATTGGCCAGGAAGATGATGCCCAGGTGGATGGGATCTATGCCGAATGCCACGCCCAGCGGCACCAGCAGGGGCACCACGACAATGATGGCCGCGTAAATCTCCACCAGCCCTCCCACAAAGAGCAGGATGATGTTCAGACCGAGCAGGAACAGCCACTTGGATTTAACCGCCGTGGTGGCCCACTCGACCAGCTTGTCCGGGAGCTGCGCGTCCACGAGGTAGTGGGTGAAGCCGAGCGCGACGCCCAGGATCAACAACACGCCGCCGACCAACAGGCCGCACTCGGTGATGACGCGCGGCAGGTCCCGGAATGGGCGCAGCTCACGATGAATGACGGTCGCGATGATGAGCGCGCTGGTGGCCGTCACCGCGGCCGCTTCCACGATCGTCGGCACAGTGAACAGCGAGACAATCGCAATGACGGGTATGAGCAGCTCCCACTTGGCGTCCCAGAGCGCGCCGCGGGCTTCGGACCAGCGGAAGGTCGGCCGGTCCATGGGTTCCCTGGATCCCTTCCGGATGCCCCACCAGGCGGTGATGATGACGAGCAGGACGCCGGGGCCGATGCCGCCGAGGAATATCTCCTTGAGGCTCAGGTTGGCGTGAGCGCTGGTGTTGGCGACGATGGCATAGAGAATCAGCGGCAGGCAGGGCGGGAAGAGCATGCCCAGCGACCCGGCGCCCGTAAGCAAGCCCAAGGCGTTGCGCTCGGAGTAGCGCGCGGCCATCAGCACCGGCATCAGCACGCCGCCCAGCGCGAGAATCGTCACGCCGGACGCGCCGGTGAATGAGGTGAAGAACGCGCAGACCAGCGCAGTGACGATGGCCGGGCCCCCGCGAAACTGCCCGACCAGCGCCTGGAACACGCGCACGAGCCGTTTAGAAGCGCCACTTTCGGCGAGGAAATAGCCCGCCAGCGTGAAGATGGGGATGCTGGGCAGCAGGTCGTTGGTGGTGAGGCTGTAATGCTTGAGCGGGACGGCTTGGATGGGCAGCTCGTTGCCCCAGAACAGGATCAACGCCGCGCCGCCCAGGGCAGTGAACACGGGCGCGCCCAGCAACGTCGCTATCCCGAGCGCGATCAGGGCGGGAACTTCCACCTGGGCCGGTGAGATCGGCGACCAGATCGCCACGGCTGCCAGCGCCGCCGCCAGCGACAAGGCAAGGCCGCGTCCGAGCCAGGTCCCCGTCGCGTGCCAAATCAAGCGCAGCGTAACCAGGCCGAAGCCCAGCGGCAGGATCAGCTGAACGACCCAGACCGGGACGCCATACACGAGAATTTTGCCCAGCGGCTTCACCGCCAGCACATACTGAATGCTGGCGACGCACAGGAAGCCGCAAATCGCCGCGGCAAAGCCACTGCTGAAGATCTGCGCCGCCGCGCGCGCCCGGCCGCTGAGCAAGGTCTGCACAGGCGAGAGCGCCAACAGGCGCCGTTCCCGCGCCGCGACCGCGCCGCCGAGCATCCCGACAATCAGCGTCAGGTGCTGGACGATTGCGCTGGAACCCGAGACGCCAGTGTTGAACAAGTGGCGCAGGAGGATCTCGACGACCGGCAGCAAGAGCATGACCGCCAGCGCGATCACGAGGAGCAGGTTCTCACTCAGGCAAGCAACACGCCGCAGGCCCGTGCGCTGCGCCGGATCGGGCGCGCCAGGCAGTTCCGAACCAGGGAGGGCGATGGTGCTCACCACGTCCTTTCAACCTGGTCCCAAGGCGCCCTCGCCGAGCGCACCCGGCCTCCACGCGGCTTCGAGCCCTTCATTTACTTGCCGTTCCGGCGCGACGCTGCTTCAGCAGGCGCTGAGCCTCGTCGAACGTGTCTGCCGGCACAATCTTGCCGGGGATTTGGTCCTTCACCTTGTCGATGGCATCCAGCCATTTGGCCTCCGCTTCCGGCGTCATTGGGTGGACGACCAGTCCGCGCTTGACCATGGCAGCCACGGCAGCGTCGTTTTCCGCCCGACCGGCGGTCTTGATCTGCTGGCCGGTTTCGTCGGCGATCTTGAGCATGGCGTCGCGAGCGGCGGCCGGCACCCGGTTCCAACTTCTCTTCGTCACGACCGCGGCGCCCACAAGCGGCCCCCAGTTGATTTCGAGCATGTGCCTGGCCTGCGTGTCCAACTGCGCCGCCAGGGCGAAGATAGGAACGGTGGGCACCGCGCTGATGGTGCCCGATAACAGCCCCTGGGCGATGCCGGAAGTTTCCAGCTCCACCGGGCTGAAACCGCTGGCTTTCCACAGGTCAAACTGGTTGGCATTGCCCGCCCAGGAGAAAACCTTCAACTTGCGCAGGTCATCGGGATACACCACGGGCGACTTCGAGAAGAAGCGCACCCAGCCTGAGTCGCTCCAGAACAGCACGAGGTAGCCCTTGGCGGACAACTTTGCTTCGAGCTTCGGGCGCAGCTTTTCGTTGAGGTAATCCACCTCCTCCAGGTTGCGGAAAGCCATGGGCATGATCTGCAACGCCGTGGCGTCCTTGTCAATTTGCGACAGACCTTCGGCGGTGATCATGGCGGCGTCCAGGTTGCCGGTCTGCATCAGGCCCACCATATCCGCTTCGCTTCCCTGCGTGCCGCCGGGGAAGATCACCAGTTGCACGGCGCCGTCCGAGGCTTTGCGCCATTTCTCGCCCATGGACTGGAGGCTCTTGTGGTAAGAGGTGCCGGCCGGGGCAATCGTGCCAAGTTTCAGGCGGGTGGTCTTCCCAGCCGCGTGGAGGTTGGGGGCACCCAGCGCCAGGCTCAGGGCTACCCAGACGGTGACCCGGATCAAAGCACGGAGGGACACAAATGGGCACAGTGGTTCGGAACGGTGGGGCGCCTGGCGCGATAGTTGAGAGGCGGCTCTATTGGGGGTGTTATTGGACCTGGGTATATCTGTGTTCATCGGTAGTTACTTCTCCTGGGGGCCGGATTGCTGCTCCCCTGCAGGACTGGCGTTGAGGAAGAGCTGGTCGGTGCGGGACAGCAGCCATTTGGCGCGGCGCTGCATCACGAGGTTAGCCAGGCGCCACTCGGGCCTGGCGTCCGGGTTGATGGCCAGCGCCTGACGCAGCAGGGACTCAAACTGTTTCAGGTCCTGTTGCTGCACGCAGACCGCCTCGGCGAAGGAGACCATGGGGCTTGCCTGCTGGCCGCCGCTGAGCGTCAGCGCCCGTTCGAAATGCTGTCGCGAGCGGGCGGCGGGATCCCCCGTCCCTCCGGTACGGCTCATCTCGTAGGTGATGAAGTAGCCATGGATGGCGCCATGGTCGAACGCCTCGTCCAACGCCAGCGCCCGATCCATCATCGCCTCCACCAGCGGCAGGTCGGCGATCAGATCAGGATTGTCCTTCGAAAGGGAGACGGCCGCCGCCCAGGACAGGCTGGTCCAGTACAGCAAGGCCACGTCTCCCTTCGTCGCCGCGCCCGCTGCCTTCCTGGCGTCGGCCCGAAGGGCCTGCTCGAAGCCCTTGTGCCGGACTTCCAGGCCGCGCAGACCATAGTTACGGGCGCGCAGATACAGGCGCCGGGCGCGCGCGCGCATTTCTTCGGCAGCGGTGAAATCCTCGTCCTCAGCCTCATCGGCGTCCTGCTGCACAAAGGCGTAGGCATATTCGGTGAACCCGCTGCAGGCGGCCAGCAGCAACCCCTCGTGACGCGGATTCTCGTTCAGCAGGCTTTCCATCAGCTTGAGACTGAAAGGAACTGCGGCCTTCACCAACTCGGGGTCGTCGTCGGAGGCGAACGTGGCGCCCCCGCCCGTGAGGGCGTCGCCCACCTTGTTGACCGCCATTCGCTTGATCGAGCAGCCACTGCCCAGCACCACAAGGGCCAGCGTCGTCAGGCACAAGAGCTTGGTAATCGCGCGTGCGGACATGTCTATAAGTTTCTACACGAACTTATGCCAGTCCGAGCGCCGCCTGCCAATCGCGAAAACGGGGCAGGCGCCTGTGGCAATGGCGCAGTCCGGCTGGTTGAACGCCGCCGGAGCGTGTGAGGGTTCACCTTGTTCGATCAGCCCGCGCCAGATGAGCGCACGCCCCACCTCGCCCGCCGCTCTGCCGACTTGCAGCCGGCAGAAGCTACGGCGGGTATTCCGCGAGGGGGGGCCGGCATTCCGGCCTGGAATGCCGTGGATGGTTATCGCGTTTTCGGACTTGCGTCCGGTCCCGGCTAACGGTCTTAATCGGGTTCTTCGCCCCGATCCATTTCAGAATCGGGCTCCGACTTCGTGCCCGGGCTTGCCTTTATGTCCAATGCCTTAGCGGGTTGGCTGGGGAGGGCGGACTTCCCGGTTTGGGCTTGCCAGAACGGTTCAGCGCCCCAGCTTGGATTGTGCACACTGGGCCAGTTGTTCGCGTCGAAGCCAGTTGCCGCCTCGACCCTCTCCTTGTCGGCATTGAGGATCAGATGACTGTGGTCGGAACTGGCCGTCAGTGCGGTCAATGGCACCGCCAGCAATTTCCCACCCATGCCCAGCAGTCCCTTGGACGCGGTGTTGATGACCGCGTAGGAGACTTGTTCATTCTTCCAGTCAATCACCAGGTCTTTGATGTGCCCAAGGCGCTCATCCTTCTGGTTGCGCACATCCATGCCGAGAATGCCGCTGGCCTTGTTGCACTGGGTTGGCGCGCCCTCGGCGCGGACTGGGTGAGAACTCTGGGCCGACATATCCCCAGACCGCGTCTGCTGATCGCTGGCTTGGGAATCGGAACACTCCTTCTGAGAGGGTGAAGCCTTGGCACTATCTGCCTCGCCCACCGCTTTGGCGCCAAGGACCAAAGTCAGGCAGGCTGCGGCAGCCAGCCATGGCATCATGTTTCTGCTTCGTATCTTCATACTGCTTGCCTTTCTCTTAGGTTCACGTTTCGTGTTCTTGCTCTCAGGTTCCCTCTTGACCTGCAGGTAACCTCCGCCTGGTCCGTGGCGGCTGCAAGTGATATTTTAGATAAGTGAATATGCTTCATTAGCATACCAGATGCCATTTGGCGTTGACTTCGGTGCTCCGATCTGATTATGATGGTTCCTGTTAGACAGATACCGCAGTGCCCATCGTCTCGTTTCAGCGATTCAGCCGGCCCGGTCCAACACGACCTTGGACGGGTTTACCCAGGCGTTTCGTGTCGTTGCTCGGCAGTCTGGCATTCCTCGGCTGCCTGCTGTCGGCCGGATGGGCGAGGGCGGTGACCCTTGCGGAATTGCGGGCCGACCCCAAGCTGACGCCGGAGCGGCTGATAGCATACTTCGCCGACTTCAAGTTTGAGGCGAACCGGCAGGTCCGCCAACCCGAGGCGTTTCTGGCCAGCCGTTCCGGCGATTGCGACGACTTCGCCACGCTGGCCGCCGATCTGTTGCGCGAGAAAGGCTACTCCCCCCGGCTGGTGGCGGTCTACATGCCGAACGAGGTGCACGTCGTCTGTTATGTCGCCGAGACGCAGAGCTACCTTGACTACAATCGGCGCCGGCAACCCTCTCCGCTGGTGCGGTGCGATGGGGACCTGGGCGTGATTGCTGCCCGGGTCGCCGAGTCGTTCCGCACGTCCTGGCGTTCGGTGTCCGAGTTTACGTTCACCAAGGGTGTCAGGCGCTTCGTCACGACGGTCTTCCACTGATTAGGCTGTGCATCGTCTCGGCGATGCACTATTCTCTGCAAAGGGGCCACGGGAATGGCGCGATGCCGGGCGGGGCAGCCTGGCGGTTCGGCCGATCCGTTGGACCTACGCCTATGAACAAACTGCGCTCGAAGTTGGAACAGAACCTTGGTTGGGCTGTCCTCCTGGCCTTGGCTGTCGGCTGCCTGGTCGTGCTGCGCCCATTTGCTTCGGCCTTGCTCTGGGCGGTGGTGCTCTGTTTTTCAACCTGGCCGCTTCACCACCGGTTGCTCCAGTTGCTCGGCAATCGGCGGACGCTGGCCGCCTCCCTGATGACCCTGGGCATGGTGCTGGTGCTCCTGGTGCCCTTTGTGATCGTAGGCACGACGCTCGCCAGTAATCTCAAGGAACTTACCGCGGCAACGCGCAGTTGGGTTGGCAGCGGGCCGCCCGCCCCGCCTGAGTGGCTGGCCAAGGTGCCTGTTGTTGGAGAACGGGCCACCGAGTATTGGCAGAGCCTGGCACAAGACACGGCTAAGCTCTGGTCGGAGGCGCAGCGCTTCATCGAGCCGGTGACTGCCCGTGTGCTCAAGACCGGGCTGGCGCTGGGAAGGGGTCTGCTGGCGGGTCTGCTCGAACTGGCCTTGAGCATCTTCATCGCTTTCTTCCTGTTCCGCGACGGAGTATCGGTCGGGCAGCGCTTGACCGCCTCGGTTCAACGCATCGGGGGCGAGCGGGGCCAACATTTGCTCGGCGTGGCGGGCAAGACGGTCCGCGGCGTGGTCTATGGCATTCTCGGGACCTCCCTGGCGCAAGCCACTGTGGCGGGGATCGGGTACCTCATTGCCGGCCTGCCCGGCGCCGCCTTGCTGGCGCTGCTGACCTTCTTCGTCTCCGTCGTGCCCGTCGTAGGCACCGCGCTTGTCTGGGGGCCGGCGGCTCTCTGGCTCTTTAACCAGGGCTCCACCGGCTGGGCCATCTTCATGGTAATCTGGGGTCTGGTCGTCGCCAACCTCGACAACTTCGTCAAGCCCTGGCTCATCAGCCAGGGGAGCAGCATGCCGTTCGTTTTGATCTTTTTCGGCGTCCTGGGCGGAGCGATTGCCTTCGGGCTCATCGGGGTCTTCCTTGGACCCACCCTGCTGGCGGTCAGCTACCGCCTGGTGGAGGAGTGGTCTGCCAAACCGCTCGCCGCGGCGGGAGAGAGCGGCGAAACCGGCAACAAGCAGCCCCCCGCCGGAGGGAGCTGACACCGCCACCTGAGCGCCAACGCTACAGCGCGTGGTCTTTGGCGTTGACGTCCAGGTGGGCGAAACAGTGGTCGCCGTTAAGGAACTCGATGCGGTTTTTCCGGTAGCGGAGCTTGATCTTGCCTTTGCCATCCAGCTCGACGCACGCGCCTTCATTCAGCCGGATGTTGTTGTTGTGCAGGTTTAGCCCCGTCTGGAAAGCGCCGGGCAGGTCAATGCCGGTTGCGCCTTTGCCGGGGAGGTGGATGGCGGTCTGGAAGTGATTGGCGCCGTCGTGGATTTGAATGCCGTATTGCATGGGCACGGGGCCGCCGACGGCCTGGATGTTGAGCCCGGCGATCACTGTCTGCTCGGCGCCGGGGTAATCATTGCTCATCTCGATATTGACTCCCAAAGCCACGCCCCGGCCATGGTTGAAGACCTCGGAATGCAGGCCAGTGGACCAGCCCGGGCCGTGCTTGTGCAGGCGGGAGCAGACAACGCAGGCGTCGCCCGTCTCGTGGTGCGTTTCCAGGCTGGCATACAGCGTCCAGGGATACGAGTGCTTGCCCTTTTCCTGGTGGATGAGCGACAGCACTTCATGGGTCATGGCTCGGCCGTTGTTCTCGTCGCCGCGCTCGAACAGGAGCATGGTGTCGAGGGGTTGGCCGGGGGGCTGCCCCAGCCGCATGCGAGTGGTGACCGGATCACCGCTGGAGGTGACGGCGGCGGCGGTGGTTTTGCGAAGACCGAGCAGCCCGGCGACAAGGGAGATTAGCCCGGTCAGCAGAAACTTGCGGCGTCCGCCCGAAGAATGCGTAGCATTTGCGCTCATGAGCGCATAGGATTACCGCTTGCGCACGGCATGAGGCAATACCCATCACGCGGCGTCGAATTGGGCTGCCGCACCTGCCCCCAGGCGTGCTTTGCCGGACAGCCTAGTCGGTCCCGTTCAAGGGCTCGCCGAAGCCGAGCTTGCGGGCGAGGGCCAGCGAGGAGTTGAGCGATTTGACGCCCGCGGTGCACGTGGCATCCGCCAGCGAGGCTGCGGCAATGCACACCCCCGTCAGCAGGCACCGCTGCAGTTCCCATCCTTCATGCAGCCCGTATAACACGCCAGCGCAGAAGGCATCGCCCGCCCCGGCCGTGCCGGCGATGTACTTCGGGGGCAGTTTGAGCGACGGCTGCCAGAAGTCCTCCCCCTTGCGCGTGCGGGCAAATGCCCCTTCCGGGAAATGGACCACCACCAGTTCGCGGACCCCCTGCTGGAGCAGCGCCCCGGCCGCATGTCGCAATGCTACCGTGTCCAACGGGCCGCCCGGCGGCCGGATCTTGAATCCGGTCGTCTTGCCCGCCTCGATCTCATTGAGGATGCAATAATCCACGTGCTTCAGCGCCGGGTTGACGATGCGAGCGAACCGGTCGCTGTCTTCGCTGACCACGTCCACGCTGGTCTTGACTCCGGCCGCCTGTGCGCGGGCCAGCAGGCGCGCGGCCTTGGTGCCGAACCGCGGGTCCGGCTGGTCCAGCGCGTCGAGCAGCAACAGATACCCCAGGTGAAAGATGCGGACGTTGATTTTCTTGAAATCCAGGTCGTCGCCGCGCCAGAGCGCGTTTGCCCCGCGCGCATGGAAGAACGTCCGCCGTCCGTGGCCCACTTCGGTCATCACATCGGTGTAGGATGTGGGCGCTTTGGGGGTGGTTCGCAGGTGTTGCACATCAATCTTGTGGCGGCGGCAGTCATCCAGGATGTGTTGGCCCAGGGCATCCTGGCCGACGAGGCCCGCCGCGGAGAGCGGGAAAGGAGGGCCGGACTTGGCGAGATCAATCAGGACATTGTAGGGAGCGCCTCCAGTGCCCTCGGATTGGCTGCGGATATTCGCGAGCTGCTCCGGCTGCGGATACACATCAATCATCTTGACCTGATCTATGATCCAGTTGCCCGCGGCGAGCAGGCCGGAACGGACCTTTGCGCTGTTCTTCTTCATGTCGGTAAGGCTATAGCCTATGCCGCAGCGAAGGAAAAGCCAAGCGCCGATAGCATGCGATTACGGCCGGCGGGCTTGCGCTCGGGCGCATCCCCCCGCAGTCTTCCTGGGGAGGCCATTAAGGTCAAGGCGCGCGCGCGGTTGCCCGGTGGTAAAGAAATTCTTTCCAACCCAGGTTGCGTCGAGTAGTTATTATCCATGCCAGCGCCCCTTACCAAGGGAGAGAAGACCTTCCAGGGCATTCCGGTTTCCACCGGTGTATGCCGCGGGAAGATCGTTCTGCTGCGCGGCACGCGGCCGCACGTCGCGCAAGTGTGGGTGGCGGAGGAAGATGTTCCCGAGGAAATCAATCGCCTGGAGAAGGCCCTGGCTCAGACCCGGCAGCAGATCCTGGACATCCAGCGCAAGGTGAGCGCAGCCATGGGCGCCGAGGAGGGCAGCATTTTTGAGGCGCATCTGCTCGTGCTGGAGGATCGCACAGTCCTCGACGAAGTGGTCCGCCTCATCCGGGAGCAGAAGGTCAACGCCGAACATGCCTTCTACTCCGTCGCCGAACGCTACGCCGCCACCCTCTCCGCCATTGAAGACGAATACCTGCGGGAACGCGCCAGCGACATGCGGGACGTCACCACCCGCGTTCTGAACAACCTGCTGGGCCTGGAGGAGGAAGCCGACCTGCGCCATTTCAAGGAGCCGTGCATTGTCATCGGCCACGACCTGACGCCTTCGAACACCGCGCAGATGGACAAGCGCAATGTGCTCGGCTTTGCCACCGATGTGGGCAGCAAAACCTCCCATACCGCCATCATGGCGCGCTCGCTCCGCATCCCGGCCATCGTCGGGCTGAAGGATGTCAGCGAGCAACTGACCACAGGCCAGTATGCCCTGCTGGATGGCCACAATGGCATCCTCATCGTCAATCCCACGGACCAGACTCTGTTCGAGTACGGCCAGCTCATCCTGAAGCAGGCCACCTGGCAGCAACGGCTGCGCGACCTCCTCTCCGAACCCGCCGTCACCCTGGATGGCCATCGCATCCTGCTCAACGCCAACATCGAGCAAGCTGCCGACGCCGAGCAGGTCAAGGCCAATGGCGCCGAAGGCGTCGGCCTGTTCCGCACCGAGTATCTCTTCCTCAACCGCGACCGCCTGCCGGGCGAAGAACAGCAATACGAAGCTTATCGCGCCGCCGCCGCCGCCCTCAAGCCGCTGCCGGTGGTGATCCGCACTCTGGACCTGGGCGGGGATAAGTTCCTGGCCCACATGCAAATGCCCACCGAGCTGAATCCGTTCCTGGGCTGGCGCGCCATCCGCATCTCTTTGCAGGAGCGCGACATCTTCCGCGCCCAGCTCCGCGCTATTCTCCGCGCCAGCGCCGAAGGCAACCTGCGGGTGATGTACCCCATGATTTCCAGCCTCGACGAACTAAAACAGGCCAATGCCCTGCTCGAGGAATACAAAGCTGAGCTGCGCCAGGAGAAGGTTCCCTTCGACGAGAACCTCCAGGTCGGCGCCATGATCGAAACTCCCTCGGCCGCCATCGTTGCTGACTCCCTCGCCAAGCGCGTCAGCTTCTTCAGCATCGGCACCAACGATCTGATCCAGTACTCGCTGGCCGTGGACCGCATGAATGAGCGGATCGCTCACCTTTACGAGCCGACTCATCCCGCCATCGTGCGGCTCATCAAGACCACCGCGGACGCCGCCCATCGCCACAAGGTGCGTGTCAGCGTCTGCGGCGAGATGGCCGGCGATCCGGTGCTGGTGCCTCTGTTGCTCGGCCTGGGAGTGGATGAACTGAGCGCCGCGCCCTCGCTGGTGCCGCCGATTAAGTTCCTTATCCGCCGCCTGAAGCTGAGCGAAGCGCGCGACCTGGCCGCTTTCGCTCTCGTTTGCGAGTCCGCGGAGGAAATCCTGGCGCGTTGCCAGGATCTGGCCCGCCAGATTGCCCCAAGCCTTTTCGAGAGCCAATGAAAGTAGTTATTCTCGCCGCCGGGTACGCCACCCGGCTTTACCCCCTCACGCTTACCCAGCCGAAACCGCTCCTGCCGGTCGCGGGCAAGCCGATGATTGACTACGTGCTGGACAACCTCGCCCCCATCGGAGGCCTCGACCGCATCTACGTCGTCACGAATGCCAAGTTCACCAGCCACTTCCAGCAGTGGGCCGGCGATTACCGCGAGCGCAAGGCCAAGCTCGACTTCACTATCGTCAACGACGGTTCCACCGACGACACCAACAAGCTCGGCGCCATTGGTGACATCCACTTCGTCCTCCAGAGCCAGAATGTCACCGACGACATCATCGTCGTCGCGGGCGACAACCTCTTCAGCACACCGCTGCAGGATTTCGGCCGGCTCTGCCGCGAGAAGGGCGCCCCGGTCCTGGCGGTCTATGACGTCGGCGATCTGGAGCAGATCAAGAAATACAACTCCATCACCCTCGACGGCGACGGCCGCATCACCTTCTTCGAGGAGAAGCCGAATCACCCCACCAGCACCCTGACCGGTATCGCCCTCTACTACTACCCCAAAGCCACGCTGCCGCTCATCCGACAATACGTTGCCGAGGGCAACAATCCCGATCAACCGGGCCGGCTGATTCAGTGGCTCTACCCGCGCCTGCCCGTTTACACCTGGAAAGTCCCTGGCCTCTGGTTCGACATCGGCTCCAGGGAAACCCTCGAGGAAGCCAACCGCATCTTCGCCCGGATGTAAGCCAATTCTCTCGCTCCCGCTGCCGAGCTCCAATTGGGAATCGGTCCCACCCCGCCAGAACCGGGCACGTTGCCTCACCCGAACCCGCCCCTCATGCACAAGTGTTCGTTACACGGCGAGCACCCCCGTCCGCGCTTTGCCGCCGGCTTGCCATCTTCTTGCCAATGGGGAATCTGGCTACTCATCTGATACCTGCTTTTACCAACCTTTTCGAGTCCCTCGGCGCCCGGAAACCATTACCATCCAATCACGAATCTCCAGGAATTGCCCCATGCGGCTTTCCCCCGCACAGCCCGCATGGCCCCATCGACTGCCAATCCGTGCACTGTCCAAAATTTGGACAGTAATGCTGCCGGCCTGCCTCCTCCAACCCCCGCTGACTCCGCCTCCCTTGGCTGGGTGATACGGTGCCAATATGGAGATGCTACGGTGTGGTTCCCATGGGGGTCGGGCCCCATGGGAACCACACCGTAGCATAACCGCACTGACAAGCGATCAACCAGCCATCCACAAGCCAACGCGCGCTTGCGGAGACGCTTGCCCGGATGTGGCGCGTGGCGCCCGGGCTGAGGGGTGCGTTAAGCCTGACCATCAATTGGCAGGGACACCGCGCCGAGGCGTCTGTTTCCGCGCCAACACGAACCTTTCGGCCAAACGACCCCACCCAACCAGGGAGCTTGATGCAGCTTTGGCCCGCGCTGCCGAATTCGTTTGTCAGGGCGGCGGAGGCCCAATAACTTGGATAGTCGAGCCCATGCACGAATTGTCCATTATGCAAAGTGCGCTGAGCCTCGCGCTGGACCAGGCGCGCCAGGCGGGCGCCAACCGTGTGCATACCATTCGTCTGCGCATCGGAGCGCTCAGCGGCGTGGTGCCGGACGCGCTGGAGTTTGCGTTCGAAGCCCTGGCCCCGGGGACCCCGGCCGAAGGCGCGCAACTGGCTATCGAGCATGTGCCCGCGCGGTTTTGGTGCGAGACCTGCACGCGCGAGTTCCCGTCCGAGAATATGTTGCCCGAGTGCCCGAACTGCCACTGCCTGAGCGGAGAACTTCGCGCCGGCCGGGAAATGGAGCTGGCCTCTCTGGAGATTGACTAATGTGTAAAGACTGCGGATGCGGCTTGCCCGGAGATAAGCCGGCGGGCATAAGTGCTCATCACCACGAACACGCTCATGAACACGGCCACGGCCATGACCATGAACACAAGCACGAACACGGGCCCGGACACCACCACGGCCACGACCATCCGCACCCGCATACTCATCCCCATTCCCATACCCATCCGCACGACCATCCGGACCAGGAACACCAGCCTGCGGCCGAGGGTGAAGCTCGCCGGACCGTCGAGGTGCGCCGGGCGATACTCGACCAGAACGACCGCCTCGCCGAGCGCAACCGGGGCTACTTTCGAGCGCGCGGTCTGCTGGTGTTGAACGTGCTTTCCTCGCCCGGTTCTGGCAAAACCACCTTCATCCGGGAGAGCGTGCGCAAGTTGGGACCGGACCTCAAGGCGGGTGTCATCGTGGGCGACCTGGCGACCGACAACGACGCGCAGCGCCTGCGCGAGTCGGGTGCGCCGGTAGTGCAGATCACGACCGGCACCGTCTGCCACCTCGAAGCCGAAATGGTCACCCGCGCCGTCAAACGCCTCGACCTGACCGGCCGCAACCTGCTCATTATCGAGAACGTCGGCAACCTGGTCTGCCCGGCTTCCTACGACTTGGGCGAGGACCTGCGCGTTGTGCTCCTGTCCGTGACTGAGGGGGAAGACAAGCCCTTGAAGTACCCGCCGATGTTCCAGTCGGCAGACGTGGTAATCATCAGCAAGGTGGACCTGGCAGCGGCGTGCGACTACAACCGCGATGCGGCATTGGCGAACATCCGGCGCGTCGCCCCCAAGGCCCGGGTCTTCGAGACCTCCGCCAAAACCGGCCAGGGCCTGGACGCCTGGCGCGAATTCCTGCTCCAGCGGCAGCAAGAGGTCAAATCAGACGAATAGGCTGAGTGCCGTGCGGCAGGGCTTTTACCACGCCCTGCTCGCGTGGTCAGCGCTGCCTGAGCGGTCTCCAACGCCGGAATTCCTGCGGTTTTCTCCAGTCAGCCGCGGGTTCATCCGCTTGCGCGGGGTGCCATCGGCTCAGGGAACGACTTCGGTGCCGACGCCTTCATCGGTGAAGATCTCCAGCAGGACGGCGTGGGGAACACGGCCATCCACGAAGGAGACTTTTTCCACGCCCGCATGGATGGCGGCCACGGCACTGTCCACTTTGGGGATCATCCCCTTGTCAACGACGCCGCTCCGCTTCAACCCCTCCACCTCGCTGATCTTGAGGCGGGAGATGACACTGTCTGGCTTGTTAGGGTTCCGCAGGAGGCCCGGCACGTCGCTCATAAAGACCAGCCGCCGGGCTTTGAGGGCAATCGCCGCCTGCGCGGCGGCGACATCGGCATTGCAGTTGTAGAGCTTGCCGTCCTCGCCGCGGGCGGTCGGACTGATGACCGGGGTGACGCCTTTGGCGATGCATTCGAGCAGCGGCGCGGTGTTCACGCCGATCACCTCGCCGACGTAGCCGAGGTCGAGGGCCTGGCCATCCTGGCCTGTCACCCGGGCCTTGCGGCACCGGAAGATATCCGGACCGGCGAAGCCTTTGGCAAAGCCGCCCAGGGAGCCGATGGCGGCAACCACTTCAGGGTTGATCTCCCGGGAGAGCACCTGGTCGGCAATCCGGACCGTGGCCTCATCCGTGACGCGCTGGCCCTGGAGGAACGCGGCCTTGAGGCCGGCCTTTTCCATGGCGCGGGTGATCGCTTTGCCGCCCCCGTGGACAACCACCGGGTTTATCTCGACCGCCTCCAGAAACACCATGTCGCGCGCAACGCCGTTGCGAACCGCCGGGTCCGGCGAGTCCATGAAGCTGCCGCCGTACTTGATGACGAAGGTAGCACCGTTGAATCGCTGGATATAAGGCAGCGCCTCCAGCAACGTGTCGGCCTTGGCAATGAGGTTTTGCATGTGAATAGATCCCTTTACGGGCTTTGCCGCAAATACGCGGCGCAGAGGCTTTCAATTGTTTCCCCGGACAGATTTGTTCCTATGACCAACCGTGCCCGCGCCCGGGCGGTCTCGCCCGTCTTCAAATCTCTGCCAAAGAGCGAGAGATACATCGAGCGATGGCCTTCCGTCTCAAAGGGGGTGAGGACGGCAAAGCAATCCCGGGGCGGTGACATCAGCAAAGCCTGCAGTTCGTTCGCCGGGCAACGACGTACGCCGAGCGGTTTGACCAGGTAAGGCCGGATAACCCAGTCAACCGGGCTGGGCGGGAACTTCCAGCGTCCGTCCTGGATGGTAGACACGGCCTCATCGTCGCGCGGGAAAGCCTGCCAAATGCCGATGCTCTTGTCCGCCCGAATGAGGCACGCCTGGCCGTTGGAGCGCGCATAGACGCAAGAGTTCGTAAAACCTCCGGAGAAGTAGGAACCCAGGAAGGACTCAAACTTCGCGAGATTCGTCCTGGCCTGCACGATCGTTTCCAGATCCAAGGTGTCCGGGGCCGCCCACCGGTAGTTCGCGCGCAGTTCGAAAGGACGGTCCTCGGCGGAAGTCCAGCACACCTCCACGCTGCCGTCCGGGCGCAGCCTCGCGTCGCTGGGCCAATCCCAAGCGGCGTTACCGTAGCGCTGGTTGGCGCTGAAAACGCGGTAATGGCCAAGCAACCCCATGCTCGAGTCCAGAATCAGGCCCGTTGGCAGGTGCACGACCGAGGACAGACCGGTGGACTTGCCCCCCGCCCGCAGCTTGCCTTTCAACACGCCCGTATTGAATTCGAGTTCTTTGGCGCCTGCGGCGGTGAAGGCCAAACTGCCCCCCGCCGATGCGCCTCCTGCCGGCTGAACAACCAGCATGCAGGCTGTCGCAAGCATAGCCGCCAACATTGTGGAAAACGTGGTTCTCATTTGTCTGCCTGCCTGTCGCGCTGGCTCACAACCTGTAGATTGTGGGCCAAAGCGGCTGTTCTCAGCCGCCGAGCGAGCCAGGATCGCTCACATCGCCTTTGTTGAAGTCCACGTACTCTTCGGTCAGGTCAGCCGCATAGATGACGGCGCCAGCGCGGCCGAGATTGAGATGGACATGGAGATCAAACTCCCTTGGCGCCACGGCGGCGCAAAGGGCCTTAAAGGTGGCTGCCGTCGGTTGGCCGCGTTTGAGACTCCAGAGAATCCTGCGGCTGCCGGGCGCGCTGTAGCCGATGTCCACTTTGTTCTCAACAACAGTCGCCGGGCTGTAACCCAGCGCCGCAATGATCCGGCCCCAGTTCGGATCGCCGCCGTGCCAGCTGGTCTTCACGAGCGGACTGTTCGCCACGGCTCGCGCGGCAGCATCGGCATCCGCGAAGGATTTCGCGCCGTTGACCCGCACGGTGACGAATCGCGACACGCCCTCGCCGTCCCGCACGATCATCTTGGCCAGTTCGAGGCAAACGTGACTCAAGGCCGCCTGGAAGAGGGCAAAGGCTGCCGTTCCAGGCCGGAACTTCCGGTTGCCCGCGAGGCCATTCGCCAGCAAAAGGACTGTGTCGTTAGTGCTCATGTCCCCGTCCACGGTGATACGATTGAAGCTTTTGGCGACGGCCTCGCGCAGCGCCGATTGCAGGACCGATTCCTCGACCGCGGCATCGGTGGTGATGAAACAGAGCATCGTGGCATGGAGCGGCACAGCCCCGGGCCGCTTGCCGGTGGTGCTCATGCCCGGCTGAATCATGCCGGCGCCTTTGCAGATGCCGCCCAGGCGGACAGGCTTGCCTCCCAGCATGATTTCCACCGCAACCTGTTTTGGCCGTGTATCGCTGGTCATGATGGCTTCGGCGATCCGGGCAGCGTGCCCCGCGGTGGAACCGAGCGTGACGGCGGCTTCGACGATGCCGGCACGGACATTGTCCATGGGCATGGTGACCCCGATGCGGCCAGTGGAGCCGACCAGCACCGAGCCCGGCGGCAAGGCGAGCGATTGCTCGGTGAAGCGCGCCATCGCGCGCGCGTCTTCCAAACCTTGCCTGCCGGTGCAAGCGTTGGCATTGCCGGAGTTGACGACGACCGCCTGAGCCCGGCCCTTCTTCACGCGTTCAAGGCAGACCTTGACCGGCGCGGCGCAAGCCTGATTGGTGGTAAACATCCCGGCCACAGCGGCGGGGACTTCGGACACAATCAGGCCGAGGTCGCGCTTCTTGCCTTTGTCGGAGCCTTTGCCGGTGCCAAGGCGTTTGATGTCGCAGAAGACGCCCGAGGCGCGGAAGCCACGCGGGGCCACGATGGAGCCTGAGACTGCAGTTAATTTCGCATTCATTCTACCAGTAGAGAGTTGTTGCGCGCCGGAGATGATCGCTCACTTCCGCCATTGGCGGTCGGCGTAGTTCATAAACACGGTCCAATCGTCGGCCGTCATGGAATGCTTGCCCTCGCGCACATAAAAGCCGAGGCGGCTGTCCACGAGGTGGTGCAGCGGCGGGAATTCCCGGGCGGCCAATCCCTCGCTGCCGAGGAACTGATAAACCGGGCTGGCGGCCTGGAGCACTTGAAACTGGCCGGCCGGATTGGCCCATTGGTCCTCCTCCGCCGCCGAGAACAGGACCGGACGCGGGGCGCACAGAGCCACGAGGCAATGCTGGTCGAATGGCAACCGCTCCGGGGCGTTGTTGAACTGCTTGAACCACGCGTTGAACCAGTGCGGGAACCGGTCGTTAATGGCCTTCACTGACTCGCCAGTCATTCCCCGGCTCGGCGCCGAGCCGCCGCAGCCGGCCTGATGCGGGTACGCGATTGCGATACGCTCGTCGAACGCTGCCGCCAACAAGGCGGTCTTGCCGTTGCGTGAGTGGCCCACGGTCGCGATGCGGCGCGGATCCAGGCTGCGCTCAGTGACCAGGTGGTCCACGCAGCGGTGGAAACCCCACGCCCATGCGGCGATAGTCCCCCGGTGGGCTGGATTGTTCCTGGCCTTATCGCCGCCGGCCAGCCACGCGTAGATGCCGTCACTGACCTCCTTGCGATCGGGGTCCACGTCGGCGCTGTGAAACGCGGCCAGGGCGTAGCCGCGCCGAACGATCTCCGCGAGGGGCCAATTGGTGGCCTGCGATCCGCGGGAGGCCTCGGTGGCGGCGTTGTTCTTGCATTCCTTGCACGAATTGCCCATCCACCCGCGGGCCAGCGGCACGCGTGGATCGAACGTCAAGGCGTGGTTGCCACAGAAGTCCATGGCGAGAAACACTGGCACGCGACCGCGGCGTGCATTGGGCACGACCAGCATCAGGTCTATCCGCGGCGCGGTGGCGGGGCCCGTTTCCAACGTCAACAGCTTGAGCGTCGCTTTCCCACCCAGGAAATCGCCGTATTCGCCCAGAACCTTGCTGCGCGTGCGCGCCGGATTCGGGGGAATTGCGCCGTACATGTAGTGCTGGAACAGAGCCTGCAATTCGGGCCGGCGTTCCTTGAACCATTGGTTGCGGGAACTCACGCTTCGCCCGTCGAACATCAGGAGGGGGTCGGGCAAGTCACGTTGCGCCGGTAGTGCGGAGGGGTCGGGAAAAGATGGTCGGCTTGAGGACGCGGCGCCAACCGCGGACACGATGCCAGACAGCGCGACAGCCAAAGCTGAAATAGCGCGAGCGGCAGCAATCATATCAAACCCGCCGTCTCCGGGAATCCGCACATCAAGTTCATGCTCTGGATGGCCTGGCCGCTGGCCCCTTTGACCAGATTGTCCTCGGCGCTCATCACGATAAGCCGTCCGGTGCGCGGGTCGTGGCGCCAGGCGATTTCAATGACGTTGGTGCCGGCAACGTGCTTCGTGTCGGGCAGGGCCTTGCCCTCCAGCAACCGCACAAACGGCTCTTTGGCGTAGGCGGTTTGATAGCAGGCTCCCACCTGGTCAAGGATCGAGGATTGAGAATCACGCGCCGGGTCGGCCGGTGTCAGATACAGAGTGGTGAGGATGCCGCGATTCACGGGAATCAAATGCGGCGTAAACTGGATGACCACCGGAGTGCCGGCGGCAGCCGAGATCTCCTGTTCGATCTCGGAAAGATGCCGGTGTTTGGGAATCCCGTAAGGCCGCACGCTTTCGTTGCATTCGACGAACAGGTAATCAAGCTCCGCCTTTCGGCCCGCGCCGCTGACGCCACTCAGTGAGTCGGCGATGATGCCAGTGGGCTCGACCAGGCCCGCCTTCAGCAGAGGCACCGTCGGCAGCAGGATGCTGGTTGGGTAACAGCCGGGTGAGGCCACCAGCGAGGCTTTCCTGATCTGGTCGCGATAGACTTCCGGCAAGCCGTAAACCGCCTGGGTGAGCAATGCCGGCGCCGGGTGGTCGTGCGCATAGAAGTCCTTGTAGACTGCGGCGTCCCTGACGCGGAAATCCGCACTCAGATCAATAACCTGGCAGCCAAGCTGGAGCAGGGGGACGGCGAATTCCGCGGCGACACCGTGAGGCAGGGCCAGGAAAACAACCTGCGCCTGTTTGGCGAGCAATTCGGCCTTGGGCTCGCTGAAGCGAAGCGTCCTGGCTCGTGGATGGTGAGCGAACCTCGGGAAGATCTGCGCCAGCGTTTGCCCGGCGTATTGGCGCGAGGTGACAGCGGCCAGTTCCGCGTGCGGGTGCGAAAGGAGCAGGCGGACGAGTTCTTCGCCGGAGTAACCCGACGCACCCACAATAGCTACTTGTTTGGCATTCATCAAAAAAAAGCCCCGCCGGATTGAACCAGCGGGGCGGGAAAATATCCAGCGCGATTAACGCTTGCTATACTGGAAGCGTTTGCGCGCCCCCGGCTGGCCGTACTTCTTGCGCTCCTTCTTGCGCGAGTCCCGGGTGAGCAGGCCCTCGGCCTTCAGGATCGGCCGCAGGTTGGCGTCCACCGTGAGCAACGCCCGCGCGAGGCCGTGTCGGACTGCCCCGGCCTGGCCGTTGGGACCGCCGCCCTGGACGGTGACTTGAGCGTCGAACTTGTCCGCCGAACCGGTCACCGTCAGCGGCTGGGCGGCAAGCACCCGTTGGGACTCGAGTGCAAAGTAATTCTCGAACGGCCGGCCATTGATCACGATCTTGCCGGTGCCGGCGGCCAGGCGCACGCGCGCCAGCGCGGTCTTCCGTCGGCCGGTGCCGAGGTGCAGCGGAATCTTGCCTTCAGGTAGTTTTATGTCGGACATGCCAGGGGAGCGTTAAGGGTGGATATCGGGATGGGTCAGCTTTACTTCGCGAGAGCCAGCGGTTGGGGCTGCTGGGCGGCATGCGGATGCTCCGCGCCTTTATACACTTTCAACTTGGTCATCAGCACCCGGCCAAGCCGGTTTTTGGGAACCATGCCCCGCACCGCGTGGGTGATGAGCCTTTCGGGCTGCCGCGCCCGGACCTGGGCGACCGACCGGTATTTATCCCCGCTCTTCCAGCCCGAGTAGCTCATGTATTTCTTGTCGGTCTCCTTCTTGCCCGTAAGGAGCACTTTTTCGGCGTTGATGACCACGACGAAATCGCCGGCATCAAGGTGCGGTGTATAGACAGGTTTGTTCTTCCCCCGCAACACGTCGGCCACTTGCACCGCCAGGCGGCCCAGGACGGCGCCGCTGGCGTCAATCACATGCCACTTGCGTTGGTCCAAATTCACTTTCGGTAAATGAGTCTTCATCTCAAAAGCTGATCAAAAGAGGGGTGAAGTTAGCAAATCGAGCGCCCAAGTCAACAGGCATTTCGCTTGTTTTCCATTGTCTTTTACGGGGCATCCGGTTAAATCGGGACTCAACACTGGAATGAATCCATTGAATGCGCTGCTCCGGACGCCAAACCGCCGCATAGCGATGATTGCTTTGCTGGTGATCGCTTTCGACCAGTTTACCAAGCAGCTTGTCCTCCGTTTTCTCGGCTACGCGCAGGAGAAGGTCGTAATCGAGGGCTTCTTCAAGTTCGTGCACTGGGGAAATACCGGCGCGGCGTGGAGCCTGCTGAGCGGCAACAACGAATTGCTGGCCGGCGTGGCGGTCGTCGCCCTTTTGGCCTTGTTCCTCAGCCGCCATCATTTCGACTCGCGCACGCTGCTTAGCCAGGTCGCCTTCGGGTTTATCTTCGGCGGCATCGTCGGCAACCTCATTGACCGGCTGTGGGCGGGTCATGTAATTGACTTCATCTATTTTTATGTCCAGCAGCCGAGCGGGCGAGAAGTCGGATTCCCCGCCTTTAATGTGGCTGACAGCGCGATCTGCACCGGCGTGGGGCTGGTCTTCCTCATTACCTGGAGCAGCGACCGCAAGTCCAAGACCGCCAGCCCGTCGGAGTGATCGGACCGGCAAGCCCCGACCTCCGGCGTATGCCAACCTGCCATGTCTTCCCGCACTGAGGTTCTGACCATCGAACACTCGCTTCCGTTGGGGCGGCTCGACACTTTTCTGCGCGGCAAGTTCCCCGCCGTGTCGCGCGGCGCGATCCAGCGGTTGATCGAGCAGGGCCACATCCGGGTCAACGGCCGCACCATCAAGCCAACGCATACTCCACGCGCCGGCGAACAGGTCGAGGTTCACTGGCCCGAGGCCCGGGCGGCGGAAGCCCGGCCCGAGGCGATGCCGCTCGACATTCTTTACGAAGACAAGACTTTGCTTGTATTGAACAAGCCGCCGGGGCTGGTGGTGCATCCGGCGGCCGGCCACGAGGAACACACGCTTGTCAATGCGCTCCTTCACCACTGCGCGGGACAGTTGAGCGGCATCGGCGGGGTCGCCCGCCCGGGCATTGTGCACCGCCTGGACAAGGAAACCAGCGGCTGCCTGGTCGTCGCCAAGAACGACGAGACCCACCTGGCGCTCTCCGCCCAATTCGCCACCCGCAAAGTGGAGAAAGCATATCACGCGATCCTCTGCGGCGAATTGCCGCGCGACCGGGGCGATATCCGTGCCGCCATTGCCCGGCATCCCTCCCACCGCAAGCGCATGGCCGTGACCGACGAATACGGACGCGAGGCCCACACTGGTTACCGCGTGCTGGAGCGTCTGCGGGGAGCAACATTGGTCGAGGCGCTACTCCACACCGGTCGCACCCACCAAATCCGGGTCCACTTTCAATTCCTCGGCTTCCCCCTATTGGGCGACGCGACCTACGGCAACCGCCAAAACCAGCGCCTGTCCGATCTCACCGGCTACACAGCTTCCCGCCAGATGCTGCACGCCCACCGGCTCGCGTTTCTGCACCCTCGAACAGCCAAGTGCCTGAGCTTTGAGGCGCCGCGACCCGAGGATTTCCTGGATGCGCTGGCGGCGCTGCGGTGAGGTTCAACCGGACCTCGCGGCGGCGGCATGGTTAGGGTTTGACACGCCGGGTAGAATGACAGTACTTTATAGCAATGGTTACGGGGACTGATTTGAACGCAGTTTCTAACTCTGCGCGGCGCGGGTGAGCTTCGATTAAGAGAATTTATGAGCAATGCAGCAGCAACCGGCCTGGAGGGTGGCGGTGGGGCAAAGGTCTCGAGGATTTCCGAGGCAGTGATTCGTATCGCGGGCAATTCCCAGGATGGCATCCAGGCCATTGGCGGGTTCCTGGCACGGTTGGCGGGCCGCAGCGCGCAGGATGTCATGACCTTCATGACGATCCCATCAACCATTTCCGGCGGTCCGTCTATCTTCCAGGTGCGCATCGGTTCGGGCGAAGTGTTGAGCGCGGGCGATGAGGCCGATGTGCTGCTGGCTTTTTATCAGCATTCCTACGAGGACCACATTGGCTCGCTCAAGAAGGGCGGGGTGGTCCTCTACGACTCGGACCATGTGGAGCCCAAGCCCGAGTGGCAGCCCCAGCATCATCACGTGGGTGTGCCGATTTCCAGCCTGACCATTGAGGCCATCGGCGGCACGGCCAAGGACAAAGGGAAGAACATCTTTGCCCTCGGACTCGTCGCCAGAATCTTTGACCTGGACGCGCCGAAACTGGAGGCGCTGATCAGCGAGCGGTTTGGCGGGAAAGACCTCTCCGTGCTGAACAACGCGCTGGCGGCGTTCCGCGCCGGTTACAACCACTCGCTCGGCAACATCCTGCAGACCTTTGAGTTCGTTGAGAGCCAGGGTAAGGACGGCCACCAGGTGGTAATGAACGGCAACGAGGCGCTGGCCTATGGAGTGATTGCCGCGGGGGTTCGCTTTGGTGCTGCCTACCCCATTACCCCGTGGTCGGATGTCATGGAAATCCTCCGCCGCGAGCTGCCCAAGTATGGCGGCACGTTCGTGCAATGCGAAGACGAGATCGCTGCGATTTCCATGGCCAACGGCGCCGGCTTCGCGGGACGCGTCGCTGTTACCGGCTCCAGCGGGCCGGGTATCTCGCTGAAGATGGAGTCGCTCGGCTGGGCGGTGATGGCAGAAGTGCCGCTGGTGGTGATTAACGTCCAGCGCGGGGGCCCCTCCACCGGACTGCCGACCCAGGTCGAACAATCCGACCTGAACCTCGCCTGTTTTGGCAGCCACGGCGACGCCCCGCGCGTGGTGGTTGCTCCCGCCAATGTCGAGGATTGTTTCTACACCGCCATCGAAGCGGTCAATATCGCCCGCAAGTACAACGTGCCGGTATTCGTGCTCAGCGACCAGGCGATCGCCACCCGCATTGAGGCCTTTGCCGCACCCGACCTGGAGAAAGCCTGCCAGGATATCTCGCCCGATCTTTCTCCCGTGGCCGACTATGTCCCTTACGACCTCTCCTCCCCGGACGGCGTGACTCCCCGGGTTGTGCCCGGCACACCCATTCTGAGCGGCCGCTATCCGATCGCCGGCGGCCTGGAGCACGACGAACAGGGTCACCCGACCGGCGACCCGGGTCTGCACATGGCGATGACCGCCAAACGGCGCAAAAAATTGCAGGCGCTGGCCGCCACCTTGCCGACCCCCGAAGTGTATGGCCCGCCCGAAGGCAACCTCCTGCTTGTGGGCTGGGGTTCCACGCAAGGCCCGATCCGCGAGGCGGTGGACCGCGCCCGGTCGGCCGGTGACAGCGTCTCGGCCCTGCACATCAAGTATCTCCATCCTCTGCCGCCGGGTTTGGAAAGCATCTTCTCCGGATTCAAGGCCATCCGCGTCGTGGAAATGAACGACGAGGGCCTTTACGGTTACGGCCAACTGGCCGGCTTGCTGCGCGCGCGCTTCTGCAACCCCAGGATTCGCGGCATTAACAAGACCGATGGCCTGACCTGGAAGGTCAAAGAAATCCTCGAACGCGCCCGCGCCGACATCGCCGCCGGCGCGCGCCGCCAGTAACCGGTTAGTGATCACTGAATACGCATCACCCTTTAGCCTTTGAGAAATATGAGCGCTCCTGCAACCGAACCTCCTGCCCACGCGACCAACGCGGCCGTCTCCCCGCCCCCGACCGAGCGCAAGCCGCTGACGAAGAAGGAAATCGCTGCCGATCATCCCACGTGGTGCCCCGGTTGCGGCGACTTCTCCGTCCTCGCGCTCTACTTCAAGCTGATTGAAAGGCGCAAGCTGTGGCAGGAGAAGTTTACCACGATCTCCGGGATTGGCTGTTCCAGCCGCTTTCCGTATTTCGTTCAAGCCTACGGCGCGCATTACATCCACGGCCGATCGCTCCCGTTTGCCAGCGGCATTTCCCTGTCCCGACCCGACCTCCACGTCTTTGTTTTCGGCGGTGACGGCGACCTCTTCTCCATCGGCGGCAACCATTTTACCCACACCGCCCGCAAGAACATCAAGCTCACCTGCGTGGCCATGGATAACTGGGTCTACGGCCTGACCAAGAAACAGACCTCGCCCACCTCGCCGCGAGGTTTCAAGAGCAAGACCGACGTCTGGGGCGCGGTGGATTACCCCATCAACCCGATGAAGCAGGCCATCGCCGCAGGCGCCACCCTGGTCGCGCGGACAACCAGCACCAACCCTAACCACCTGCTCCAAATGCTGGAAGCAGCCATGGACCACGACGGCTTCAGTTTCATCGAGTGCCTCAGCGAGTGCGTAGAATTCTACGAAGGCGCCTTTGACGCCGCCAACCCACGCAAAGGCGGCGTCTTCAACACGGTCCCCACAGATCACGATGTCACCAGCGAAATCGCGGCCTACAAGCTCGCCGACGAGCCGTTCCCCGGCTACTTTGGCGTCTTCTACAGAGTCTCCAAGCCCACCAAGAACGCAAACGAGGCCACCCTGAACCAGCAGGCCAGTGCCAAGTTTAAGGGCCTCAAGGACTGGCAAATCCTCCAGAAGACTTTCGACGCGATGAAATAGTCTGAGACGGAGCAGCCGTCGGCGGAGTCCGTTAAACGCACCTCCCTGCTTATCTCCAGCACCCCCGCCAGACGGGCGAGGGCGCCACTATGGCAATCGCACCCCGTCGTTGGCTTGCGGATAGCCTGTCAATGCGGTCCGGCTACGGTGTGGTTCCCATGGGGGCCGACCCCCATGGGAACCACACCGTAGCCCCTCCACATCGGCACCGTATCACCCAGCCAGAGGAGACTGGGAAAGGCAGGCAGGCAGCATCACTGTCCAAAATATGGACAGCGTGCCTGCCAGGGCGGATGCTTGGCCCAGGAATACGGGACTGTATTAGCGGCTGGCGGCACTTGGCTAACGCAGCAGTCTGACGTATGGGGCAGCCCAGTCTACCCCTTTCGCCCGCGTCTTTTTGCTGACACGGCCGTTTCATTTCGCCCCTTTCGCACCGCGACACCCCTTTCGCCCGCGTGATGGCCTCGGCGGCCTCACGCTCGACCAGGGCCATGTGTGCGTTGTAAGCCGACACACGCGCCGGCCAATCGAACTTGCTCGACCATTTCTCCATCAAAACCTTGCTCCGGCTCAGCTTCGCAGCCGTCTTCGCCAGCGACCGTTCCGGTCCCTGGCTCAGGTAAAGGTTGAAGGCGGCAAACGCCTCGTCGCTCTCCTTCGGTTGTTGTTCGAATGCCATCATAATTTCGCCTTTATTTCCTCCTCACACGTGGCTTTACTTTGGCACCTTATGAAAACTCAGATTCGCCAACTGCTCCTCTGCACCGTCCTCTTTGCGCTTGCCACCCTGCAATCGTCCGCAGGCGACTACACTCCCGGCTCGGGCTGGCAGACTTTCAACTTCTACACTTGGACGAGCCAGGATTTCGACCGTCCGTTCACATTCCAGATAGCCCCCGGCCAGCGAGCCCTTCTCCACGTCACCGATTTCGAGTATGCGGCCGAGAGCTTCACGATATACAGCTATGGTTTGTACGGCTGGCAAACCCCTGCGGTGTCTGCGAACATGAACCGCCATACCTTTAACATCGATGAGGCTTTCAACGATCCGGCCTGGAGCAGTGCAACATTCGAATTGCTGCCCGACTACTACTCTCTGACCTTCAGGCTCAACCAGTGGTCCACTGATTATTTGGACGGCATGGGCGCTTTCAAGGTGGACATTATTCCCGAACCCACCACGCCAGTGCTCCTGCTCGTGGCTAGCCTTGCCGGCTTGCGCTCTCGCAAGCGTTAGCCCCACGCGGACGCTCTCGCGCCAACGGCAGCCGCGGGAAGGGCCACCCGACCCCAGAGAGGGTGGTTCCTTCCCCATTGCCTGTGCTGTGGTTCTCTCTCTCAGCGTTGGGCACCCGGAAGCGCATTATCTGACCGCAGGTGTCCACGGCTGAGAGTGTTGGTTCCGGCGAAGAGCAGTCCCCCGTCAGGGCTGCGGAAGTCTGTTGTGACACGCGGAATTCCACAACAGCACTCGCAATCCCCGGCGGGGGACATTTCGCATGGCTTCCCGGCTCCGCGACAACAGGTCAGGGGGCCGGACCATCTTGTCTCCCCGACGGGAGACAAATTCGTCCACAACCGGCCAGCAGTGCTGGGCGACTCAGGCCGGTTGCTCGCCTGGACAACTCTCGGTGCGATTCGGTGCCTGGGTGTGAAAGCGGAAACCCTCGTCGTCCCGCCGCCCAAGCGGGGAACCGTCGGCGGCATACAATTCCAGAACTAATCCGCCGGCCACGAAGGCCAGTACACTTAACGCCAAGTCAATCACGCTTTCCCGGCAGCAGCCTCAATGCCATGCTGAACCAGGAATTGCCTAGTGCCTCGGCGGCGGGGCGCGCTGCCGCCGCGCGCGCCGTGGATGCCGGATAAGGTCAACACAGGGGATTTCCGGCGCGGTTGCCAGTTCCGCGGTGAGCGAGCGCCAGGAGTCCTCCCCGCGCGAGGAACATAATGGGACAGCACTGTCCATTCTTCCGCGCTCCTTGCTTGCCGCCGGGCCGATCGGCTTGCGGGCCTTGCAGAGCCCCCGCCGCCAGGCTAGGCGGCGCCGAAGAACTGTTGAATCTCGCCCAGGACTTTCACGAGGCAATCAATCTCTTCCGTGGTGTTGTAGAGATAGAAACTGGCTCGGGCAGTGGATTCAACGCCCAGTTTGCGCATGAGCGGTTGGTTGCAGTGGTGGCCGCCGCGCAGAGCGACGCCGCGCTGGTCAGCCACGGTGACCACATCATGCGCGTGAATGTCTTTCAAAAGGAAGCTCACCAGCCCGGCGCGGCCGATGTGCGGGCCGAAAAGCCGGATGTCCTGCTTGAGCCGGGAGAGTTCAGCGTAAGCGTAAGCGCCCAGTTCCTGATCGTGCTGCGCGATAGCGCGCCGCCCGATGCGGTCGAGGTAGTCCATTGCCGCGTGCAGCCCCACGGCGCCGGAGATGTTTGGCGTGCCGGCTTCAAATCTGTGCGGGGCGTGTTTCCAGGTGCTTTGGTGGTAGTCAACGTTCAGGATCATCTCGCCGCCGCCCTGATACGGCGGCATCGTCTCCAGCGTTGCCTGCCGCCCGTACAAGATGCCGATACCCGTCGGCCCGCACATCTTGTGTCCCGAAAAGGCGAGGAAGTCACAGCCGATTTCCTGGACATCAATCGGCCGATGCCCGGCGCTTTGCGCCGCGTCAACGAGGGTCGTCACTCCCAGCTTGCGCGCGCGCGCGCACAATTCCGCCACCGGGTTGATCGTGCCCAGCGAGTTTGAGATATGAGTCATGGCAAACAGCTTCACCTTCCGGGTGAGGAACTCGTCAAGGCGACCCAGGTCGAGCAAGCCGATGTCACCAGTGACCGGAAGGTAAGCGAGCCGGGCACCGGTGCGCTCTGCCAGCAACTGCCAGGGGACGAGGTTGCTATGGTGCTCCATTTCGGTGAGCAAGATGATGTCGCCGGCCTTGATATGCGTTGCGCCCCAGGCCTGCGCGACGAGGTTGATCCCCTCGGTGGTGCCGCGTGTGAAGATGATCTCTTCCGCGCTGCGGGCGTTAATGAACTTCGCGGCCCGCGCGCGCGCGGCCTCAAAGGCCGCAGTGGCGCGATTGCTCAATTCGTGTATCCCGCGATGGACGTTGGCGTTGTCCCGTTCGTAATAATGGCGCAGGGCCTCCAGCAGGGCTCGCGGCTTCTGTGTGGTCGCCGCGTTGTCAAGATAGATCAAGGGCCGGCTATGGACCTTTTGCTGAAGGATGGGGAAATCGGCCCGGATGGCGGCCCAGTCTATTGCTTTCTTCCGCTGCATCGGCACGGCGGCTTCGGTAGTCATATTCCGCTTAGAGCAATCCCAGCTGCAATTTGGCTTGTTCCGTCATCATGCCCTGGTTCCACGGCGGGTCCCAGACCAGTTCCACGGCCACGTCGTCCACGCCCTCCAGGCTGAGCACTTTGTTCTGCACATCCTGGGCGATCATGGGGCCCATGCCGCAGCCGGGCGCTGTTAAAGTCATCTTCACATCCACGCGATAGCTCCCGGCGGCAAGCAGCGTGAGGTGGCAATCGTAAATGAGGCCGAGATCCACGATGTTGACGGGGATTTCGGGATCGTAACAGGAACGCAACTGATTCCAAATCTCCTTCTCCAGCCCCTCCTGGGTGACCGGGCCGCCGCTGCCGGGAGGTTTGGCCGCCACTTCCAGGCCGAGCGCGTCTGCATCCTTGCCTTCGATGCGAAACATGTTTCCATTTACAATCACCGTGTAGCTTCCGCCAAGGGTTTGGGTGATTTGCGCCTGCTGGCCCTTCTGCAAAGTCACGCGATCGCCGATCGGGATGATGGCCGCCTCGACATCGCGGGTCAATATGACTGGTTCATCGCTGCTCATGCTGTCAATGGGCTGAAATATAACCGATAAAGACGTGGCTGTCTCGTCCCTCAAGTCTCGTCGTTCTCGGTGCTGACGGGGAGACCCTCGCCCTTGAGAGCCGCCATGACGGCATGCCACGAAAGGATGGCGCACTTGACCCGCGCGGGGAATTTGTGCACGCCCGCAAAAACCGCCAGTTTGCCCACGTCACCGGCTACCCGGCCGGTCGTCACCATCTCATGGACCTGCTCGAACATCTTGTGCACGTCACCGCGGGACTTGCCCTTGACGGCTTCGGTCAGCAGCGAGGCCGAGGCTTTGGAAATGCAGCAGCCCGAGCCGAGGAAGCTGATGTCCTTGACGACCTCTCCGTCCATGGTCAGGAAGAGCTGCAACTGATCGCCGCACAGAGGGTTGTGCCCCTGGGCCGAGCGGGTCGCGCCGCTCAGTTCGTGGAAATTGCGGGGCCGCTTGCAGTGGTCGAGGATAACCTGCTGGTAGAGATCGCTCAGTTCGTCAAACACCTTTGTGCTCTCCCACGCGCGGGTTCTGCTCCAGCCGCTCCCACACCAGCCGGTCCAACTCCTCCCGCGCCGGCGCGTAGCGGACGCGCTCAATGATCTCACCGGCAAAGGCGTGGATTAACATCCGCCGCGCCGTATCGGTGCCAATGCCCCGCGCGCGCAGGTAGAAAATGGACTCCTCGTTCAATTGCCCGACCGTCGCTCCGTGCGTGCACTTCACGTCATCGGCGTAAATCTCCAGTTGCGGCTTGGTGTCCACGGTCGCGTCTTCCGAGAGCAGGAGATTCTTGTTGGTCTGCTTGGCATCCGTCTTCTGCGCCGCGGGCCGCACGAGGATGCGCCCATGAAAAACGCCCCTGGACCGGCCATCGAGAATGCCGTTGTAATACTCGTGGCTGTTACAGTGCGGCTGGGCGTGCTCCACCACCATGTGATGGTCGGCCAGTTGATCGCCCCGCGTCAGGTAAAGTCCATTCAGAGTGCACTCCACCCCTTCGCCCGCCAGGACGGTGCGAATGTTGTTGCGCGACAGGCGCGCGCCGGCGGCAATCGAGTGCGAGGTGAAGTTGCAGCTTCGCCCCAATTGCGCATGCACCGCCGCGATATGAAAGGCAGTCCGATTTTCATCTTGGAACTTCGCGTGCTCCACCACCGCGCCCTCTCCCAGAACCACCTCCGTCACGGCGTTCGTGAAGCAGGGCGCCTGGCCAATGCTGACGTGGCTCTCCAGCACGGTCACCTGACTGGCCTCCTCGGCGATGATCAGGTTGCGCGGATGCGCGGTCGCCCCGGCCTCCTTCGCCGTCGAGATGAACAAGAGGTGAACCGGCATCTCCAGGCGCTCGCCGGCCGGGATGTGAATAAAGCCGCCGTCCTGGAAGAAAGCTGCGTTGAGAGCCGCAAACGGATTGCCCTCGCTCTGCGCGTGACGGCCCAGGTGCTGTTCGATCAATGCAGTGTCGCCGGCCAGCGCGGCCGCCAGGCTGCCGACCCTCCCGCCCCTGGGCTGTGCCCCGGGCGAAGACAAGCCTGCCGCGTAGTGGCCATTGACGAAAACAAGCCGCGCGACGGCCAGTCTCCCGAAGGTGAACGCCTCAAGGTCCTTTTGGCACAACCCGTCGCGCGAGTCTGCTAGAACGGGCTTGAAGGGCAATTTGGCGATGGGGGCTACGTTCGTAAAGCGCCAGTCTTCCTGTTCGAGCGTCGGAAAACCCTCGTCGGCAAAGTGCGCAATGCCAGCCTTGCGCAAAAGCAGGACCCACGCAGGGTGCCCGGCCCGAGGAGCAAACCGCTCGAACGCCTCCAGATACTGGTCTGTTTCTGTCATCGTCGGGTTGTCTGTCACTTGAACCATAGTCCGTAAAGCTGCAATTGTCTCTCGATTTAAGGCCCCTACTCTTCCACGCGAAAGGAGCTTTCGCAAGTCAGCATGGGGCCGGGTGGCTATTCCCGCCGCGGCGTTCGCCGGGTGGATGGACCTCGCGGCAACCGGCGCCTCCCGCTCAGTCGCTCAGCCACCGCTCCCGATGGGTGGCGACAAAATCGTCGTCATTCAAGTGCGGGTAGGCGGCGTAGACCCGATCAATCTCCTCGCGCTGCCCGGCGCTCAGCCCCTCGCGCGGGTCCAGGCACCAGATACCCTCAAACAAGCCCTGACGCCGCAGCACCTCGTGCAGCCCGGCGATGCAGCCCGCGAATCCGTTCGCCGCGTCAAAGAACGCCGCGTTGCAGTCCGTCACCTCCGAAGCCTTCCGCACCAGTTCCGCCGGCACCGCCCCGCCGCTCTCGACTGCCCGGTGACATTCCCACAGCAGCTTGACCGCCGCGCGCGTCCAAACCGCCCAATGCCCCAGCAAACCGCCCACAACCCGCCGCTCCACCACCCGCCCGCCCACCGTGAACCGGTAAGGCGTGAGCAGATCGAGCACGATGTTATCGTCGTTGCCCGTGTAAAGCACGATGTCCTCCCGTCCCGACTCCGCCACGGCGCGCACCACCTCCAGCGTCTGGTAGCGATTGAAGGGGGCGATCTTGATGGCAACGACATTCCCGATCTCCGCGAACCGCCGCCAGAACGAGAACTGCAGCACGCGTCCGCCTACCGCCGGCTGCAGGTAGAAGCCCACCACCGGCAGCACTTCCGCCACCGCCCGGCTGTGCGCGATCAGCTCGTCCTCGCTCGCGTCCCTCAATGCCGCCAGGCTCAGCAAGCCGGCGTGGTAGCCCAGCTCCCGCAGCAACCCGGCTTCGCGCAGCGCCTGCGACGTCTCGCCGCAGATGCCGCCGATGCGCGCCAGTGGCTCGGTCCGCCTCGCGTCTGCCCGGCTGAACTCCTCGGCGGCAAGCGCCAGCACGGGCCGAAACAGGCCGACGCCCGGCTCGCGAATGGCGAACTGGGTCGTATGCACGCCCACCGCCACTCCGCCCGCTCCTGCCGCTGCGTAGTAACGCAACAGCGCCCGCTGCCGCCGCTCGTCCAGCTTGCGCCCTGCGTTGAGCGCAAGGGGACACGCTGGAATCACCAGGCCGCGCTGCAAAGCCTGTTGGATGTCAGGTGGCAGAGACATCCAGTTCAGAATCTCCCATCGCGAGCCTCGAAATGGGTTGGCTTGTTTAACGTGATTCCCCCTTGCCGCAGCCAGGCGGCAACCCAGGCAAGCAACTGGTCCGCGCTGACCCGCGGCTTGCCGAACAGGTCGAACGCCCGCCGGGCGTTGTTAAGCAGCACGGTCGGCGTTTCCGTCCCTGCAAACACTGGTTTCCGGCCCAACAACTCGCCCAACTTCTGGCAGGTTTCCCGCACGTTCAGCACCTCCGGCCCCGTAACGTTAAGGATCAGCGGTGGCGAGGAGACTTGGTCGAAGCAGCGCAGGGTGATCGCGTTCGCGTCGCCTTGCCAGACGGTGTTGAACCAGCCCATGCCGAGATCCACCGCTATACCCGCGAGCACCTTCTGGGCAAGATCCACAAGCACGCCGTAACGCAGGTCGCACGCGTAGTTGAGCCGGAGAACTGCCATCCGAGTGCCGTGCACGCGGCTGAAGTGCTCGAAGATCCGCTCGCGCCCCAGGCAACTCATCGCGTACTCGCCTACCGGAGCGGGAATATCGGTTTCAAGCGAGCCGCCGCCGGCGGGCGGCACCAGCCCGTAAACATTGCCGGTTGAGAATGCGACAATCCGGCTGTGGGCATACCTGCGGCTGGCGATAGCGGGCAAGTGGGTATTCATGGCCCACGTGAGCGACTCCTGGCCTGTCGCGCCAAACTTCATCCCGGCCAGGTACAGCACATTCGGGGCGTCCGGTAATCGCCGCACCGCCGCATCATCCAATAGATCGCAGTGAATGGTCTCGATGCCATGCTGCCGCAGTCCGGCCTCAACGCCAACCGACGAGAAGCGCGCCACGCCAACGATGCGCCGCCGGACACCCGCAAGGTCCGATGCCCGCCGAGCCATGCGCGCAAGGCTCGGACCCACCTTGCCCGCGACTCCCAGCACCACGAGATCTCCCTCCAATCGGCGAAGTGTCTGCACCACCTCCGGGGGCGGCTCGCTGAGCCGGTCTTCAAGCTGTTCGAGGTTCTGGATGCCGTCCGGCACTGCCACAGGAAATAGAAAATGGAGCCAACGGTCAGAATCGAACTGACGACCCGCGCTTTACGAAAGCGCTGCTCTACCGACTGAGCTACGTTGGCGCCGGGAGTATCCTTTCACGTTGCGCACACAGTTGTCAAGCGCCGCCGCAGCGCTGCGGCGGGCGCCCTTGCTTGGGCCTGCTTGAACTTCGCGCTTGCCGGGCAGCCAGCCGCTGCTATGCTGGGGGTGCTCTTTGACAATGCCGGTCGGTTGACCGGCAGGAACATTCTCCAGTGACAGGGAACCCCGTGTGAATCGGGGACGGTTGCGCCACTGTAACGGGCTACGAGCGACCATCAAGCCACTGCCCCGCAAAGCGGGACGGGAAGGCGGAAGCAAGGTTCGATGCCCGAAGCCAGGATATCGGCTGGAGGGTGCTCATCAGGCTCGGCCTCGCGAGAGGCGGGGTCGCTTCTCCGCAAAGAGAAGGATGGGGCCAGTCCGCCCTCAGGGCGGGAATTCACTTTGTGACGCCTTCCTTCGTGATTTGCCGGAGGAAGGCGTTTGTGTTTCCGGGCCGCGCGGCCTGGCGAACGCGCTTCTCCGGTCTGGTCTCGCCGTTGAAATCGGCTGGGTGCCCGGCGTGCCCGGGTGTCTGGCCACGAGCCAAACAGATCAGACCAATGAAACAGAACACACACATCCGACCGGTGAAACACAAGGCCATCCGCGCTCTGGCGATGACCATCGCGACAGCGTGCGGCGCGTGGCCCGTGTCCGCGGCCACCTTTGACGACATTCAATTCTGGGCCGGCAGCGGCGCGAACCGCGCCGCCCTGGTGATCGATTGGAACGACGGCAAGTCCGCCGAATCGTTGCTCTGGGGCTATCGCTGGGACGGCACGGCCACCGGCCTCGACATGTTGCTGGGCGTCGTGAGCGCCGACTCGCGTCTCTTTGCGCACCTGGGCGAGTTCGTTTGGGGCACCTCCGTTCTCGGTCTCGGCTATGACCTCAACCAGAGCGGTGGATTCGGCGTTGCGCCGGCGCTGATGTTCGACCGCGGCGGGTTGGCAACTGACAGCGATCCCGATGATTCACGAGTCGCCAGCGACGCCGCCGATCACTGGATCGAAGGCTGGAACAACGGGTTTTGGGCTTACTACCTGAAAGCCACCACGGCCGAGGCCTGGGCGTCTTCCATGGTTGGGGCGGGGGAACGCATCCTGGCGGATGGAGTTTGGGATGGTTACAGCTTCGCCCCTGGGTTCGCGGGAACAGAGCCCGGCGAGCCGCTGGCGGCCACGGTTCCGGAGCCTGCCACTCTCACTTTGTTCCTCCTCAGCGGAGTTCTGCTGGTATGCGCCCGGAGAGACCGCGCTTGAGACTCGCTGGCCTGGCCGGCGGCGTCCTTCTGGCGTTGCTGGCCGCCGGCAACGCACCCGCGCTTACGCTGGACGACCTCCGGTTCTGGGCCGGCAGCGGCACCAACCGCGCCGCGATGGTCGTTCACTGGATCGCGCCCGAAGTGTGCAACAACACGCAGGTCCCCAACCCGGTCGCGGCCAAGTCCATCGCCTGGGGCTTTCGCTGGAACGGGACCGCCAGCGGCGAGGACATGTTCAGCGCCATCGTGGCCGCGGACCCGCGTTTGTTCGCGGTGGTCAGCGGCGCGGGCACTCCCGGCGAAACCGTTCCGGGATTCGGCTATGACTTGAACAACAACCACGTCCTCGGCCTCCGGAACGGCACGAACATTCTCGCCGCTCTGTCGCTCGCCAACGCGCCCTCGGCGTTCACCAACGGCCTGGTGACGCTCCCCGCCGCCGCCGCGGATGTCTTTCAAGCCCTCGACCCTGCCGACCTTTATTGGGGCGGCTCTCAGGGGCCAACCTGGGAGTTGTGGCACGAATCGGGCGGCAATGGCGGCTTCACCAACGCGCCGGATCGTGGGACGAGCCCTTACTGGATGCCGGACAACCCGGTGGGGCCCTGGACCGGCAACCACGGCCAGTGGCAGTACTCCGCTGATGGCCTGGCGAATCTCCTGTTGCGGGACGGCTCGTGGATAGGCTGGTCAGTCGCCGCCGGCGACTTTGACCCTTTGAATCCCGACGCCCCAGGCAGTATCGCCTGGGGCCTGCATAAGCGCGCGCCTGCCAAGCCTGAACCCGCAGCGGAATCCCTCAGTCCCTACGCGGTTGCGGTGGCCGGCTCCTCCGGGCCGTTCGGGCCGGGGGCTTACGGCGATCCCGCCTGCGTGGTCGGCCAGCCGTGCGTGTGGATGCTCAACAGCGATCCGATCCTCGGCACCAACCGCTTTCGCGTCAATCTCGTCGCGGCGCCCTACAACACCGACATTGACGGGCAGAAGAGCCTCGTCACGCTCAACCGCGCCGGCGCCAGC
This sequence comes from Candidatus Paceibacterota bacterium, assembly GCA_035452965.1. Taxonomy (NCBI): domain Bacteria; kingdom Bacillati; phylum Minisyncoccota; species Minisyncoccota bacterium. The sequence goes on from DAOTCE010000001.1 coordinate 497,979, forward strand.
GGCACATACACCTACGGCCATGTCACGGTGGCCTTCGATCATCCCGTCACGGACGATCCCGCCAATCCTTACGGGATTGACTTCGCGGTGTTCGGCAACTCGTTCTATGTCAGCAGCGGCTATACCAGCGAGGCCTCGGACCTGCGAACCTCCCACCTGGTTGGGAGCATCACCATCGAGCCCATGCTCGTATCGGTCAGCCCCGACGGCGAAGACTGGTACACCTATACGAACGGGCCGTTCTGCGACACGGCGTTTCCCACGCAGGGCTTCGGGTGGGATCCGGCCCTGCACGACGCCACCGGCAGCGGCTGGACGATGAGCCAAGCGGACTTCACCAAGCCGGTGAATCCGGCGCTCAACGACCTGCTGGGCGCCACGGACGTCACCTTGCCGACGTATGACGCCCTGAAGCTCTATGCCGGCTCGGGCGGCGGCACGGGCTTCGACCTCGCTGAATCCGGGTTTGATTCCATTCAATACATCCGTGTCTCGGCGGCGGCTGGGGGATACCACGGCGGGGAGGTGGACGCCTTTTCGGACGTGCGCCCGGCGGTGCTCGGCGAGAGCCTTTGCGTCGCGCCCGCCAACACGATCAACGGAACCGGCACGCTTTGCTTCCAGGAACCGGGCAACCCGGCCGTGAACGCCGTCGCACTGACCTTCCATGAGGTGGCGGACATCGCGCTGGCCACGGTGTCACGGTTCCGGGACGAGCCCGCGCTCGCGGCCCTTTCCGGCACGAAGCTCGAAGCCGTCAACCTGCACGTTGCCACCGCCATCGAAACCAACGAAGTGGCCTTCGACGCGGACGTCGCGATCAACGTCGCTCCGCATTACACCGCGAGCGGCGCCGATCTGGACGTGCTGGGCTGGGACGGCACCAACTGGACGCGCGCGCCTTTCGAGTTCAGCGCGAACACCGGCCTGGTAATCCTGCAGGGAATTGACGCCTCCGCCGCGTTCGCGGTAATCGTAGTCACACCGCCGCAACTGGCGATGAGCCCGGCCGCTGGAGGTTACGGCTTCCAATTCACCCCGGTGGCAGGCTGGGCCCACACGCTGGAACGCACGACCAACTGGGTGAACTGGGACAACGTCACCAACGCAACGCCGGCGGATGCTCAAACCGTCACGCTGTCCGACCCGGCGCCGCCGCAACCACGGTCGTTCTACCGCTTGCGACTGAACCGGCCGTGAGCTGTCACGCCAGCAGGCTTCGGACTTCGCCAGGGATGGACGCGCCCGCCCATCCCGTGGACCCTGGAAGGGCTGCGCCGGGGCTCTCTGGCGATGTCCCGCCGGTTCGGCGGCGGGGGTTCACCCTGATTGAGTTGCTCGTGGTCATCGCCATTATCGCCCTGCTGGCGGCGCTCATGCTGCCAGCGTTGAGCCGCTCTCAAGCCACGGCGAAACGTATCCACTGCCTGAGCAACCTCCACCAAATGGGCATTGCCGCGCACGTCTACGTGGACGACAATGCAGGCTTCTATCCCGTTGCTTACTGGTATGGGACCATCAACGGAGCGATGGCTGCCATCTCGTGGGATTTGACCACGATTCAGGGAAGTCCGCCGGCGGTCATTCCCGGCCTGCTTTGGCAGAGCCAGGGCAACAAGCAGATTCAACAATGCCCGTCGCTCACGAGAGGCGCCAACTGGCTCGTGGACCCTTACACCGGCTACAACTACAACACGAGCTACCTCGGCCACGGCGAATATGAGAACATCCAACCGTCCGCCAAGGCGGCCGAGGTGCGGCGCCCGAACCAGACGCTCGTCTTTGGCGATGGCCAGTATGTGGCCGGCGCCAACAAGTTCATGCGCGCCCCGTGGCCCAATCCCGGCGATGATTCCTTTCGCGGCCGCTGGTCAGGCACGCAGGGCTTTCGTCACCTGAAGAAAAGCAACGCCGCCTTCTGCGACGGCCACGCCAGATCATTGCGCGAGTGTTTCACCGACAACGAAGACGGTGCGGCCAACGTCGCGCCCGGCACCGGGTTCCTCTCCGCCGACAACTCCCTGTACGACCTCGAATGACATTCCCACCCGACTCCACCCTGCAGCACGTCCCCGCCTCCCAACGGATTCCGCCTCGCCGTCCTGTTCCCTCAATTTCCCGCTGACCCCGGCACTCTTGGTTTGGGTATACGGTGACGGCATGGTGCTGCCATGGTGTGGTTCCCATGGGGCCCGACCCCCATGGGAACCACACCGTATCCTGACCGCACTAACAAGCCATCCTCCAGCCAGCCGCAAGCCCAAAACGGGGTGCGACACCACGATAAAGGCGCCTTCGCCTGTCCGGTGAGGGTGCTGGAGGCAAAAAGGGGCGTCCGGGACGGTGGATCACCATAGGAATTTCCGGGAAATCCGCGCAAATCCGCGAAAAACCTTTTGAAAAGTCGAGCTTGACGCACCTGTCGTCGAACCGCTACTAATTGTGCAGTTCTTTGAACTACCCACCTATTACTGGTGGGTAAATGTGAACAAAGTGCCCCAAAGCAAGAGCTGGGGAGAATAGGGAAGCGGGTGAGAATCCCGCGCGGTAGCGCCGCTGTAACGAGCGACGAAATGCCAGCGAGGCCACTGATCCCGCCGAGCGGGATTGGTAAGGCCGGCAAAATAGATTGACCTCGAAGCCAGAAGACCTGCTTTTTCACGCTCATCAAGTCCCGTGTCGGATGACACGGGCGACTGTATCGCCAAAGACAGGATGAGGGAAAAGTCGAGCTTGTGTTTCAGCCCGCCTTCACTCCCTCGCGAGTGAAGTCGGGTTTTTCATGCCCGCATTCACCGCGAGTCGAGCTTCCCTCCGACAAAAGACGCGGCCTGGCAGCCGCTCAACGACATTGCCCAATATGCTGCACGAACAACTCGACGGCCAGCTTCGGCTGGCGCAACTCGACCCGCTTCAGGGACGGCACTTCACCGTCCGCAAACGCGACGGACGCGTCGTCCCCTTCGAGGAGAGCCGCATCCTGCTGGCCATCGAGGCCGCATTCAAGGCCGACGCCGGACTGGCGGCTGCCCAGGCCCTGCCCGCCGATGCGCAAGCCGCCGCCCTCCGGATCACGAGTGAGGTGGTGCAGGCAGTGGTCTCCCGCGCGGCCCGGGGCGAGGCGTTGGGCATTGAGTCCATCCAGGACCTGGTGGAAGCGCATCTCATGGAGGCGGGCCAACATCAGGTGGCCAAGGGCTACATCCTGTTTCGGGAGGAACGTCGCAAAGCGCGGTTGGCGCGCGACGTGGGCGAGCCGCTCGTCCCGACGGTGTCCTCGATCGCGGAATACCTGAGCGCGGCGGACTGGCGGGTGAACGCCAATGCCAACCAGGGTTACTCGCTGGGCGGGCTGATTCTGAACGTGGCGGGCAAGGTGACGGCCAACTACTGGCTGCATCATGTCTATGGGGGCGAGATCGAGCGGGCGCATCGCGAGGGCGATTTTCACATTCACGATCTGGACATGCTGGCGGGCTACTGCGCGGGCTGGTCGTTGCGGCAGTTGTTGTGGGAAGGATTCAATGGTGTGCCGAACAAAGTTGAAGCCGCGCCGGCGAAACATCTGCGAACCGCCCTGGGCCAGATGGTGAACTTCCTGGGCACGCTGCAAAATGAATGGGCCGGGGCGCAGGCGTTCAGCTCGGTGGACACCTACCTGGCGCCGTTCGTGCGCAAGGATGGGCTGAGCCACGAGGAAATCCGCCAGTGCCTCCAGGAATTCATCTACAACCTCAACGTCCCGTCGCGCTGGGGCACCCAGACGCCGTTCACCAACCTGACCTTCGACTGGACCTGCCCCGCCGATTTGCGCGGGCAGCAGCCGATCATTGGCGGCGAAGAGATGCCGTTCTGCTATGGGGAGCTGCAAGCGGAGATGGACCTGATCAACCGCGCCTTCATCGAGGTGATGACCGCGGGCGACACCAAAGGACGGCTGTTCACCTTTCCGATTCCAACCTACAACATCACAAACGACTTCGATTGGGATCATCCCAACACCGAACCATTGTTCGAGATGACCGCGAAATACGGCCTGCCGTATTTCCAGAATTTCATCAACTCCGAGCTGCAGCCGGGGATGGTGCGCTCGATGTGCTGCCGGCTGCAGTTGGATTTGCGCGAACTGCTCAAGCGCGGCAACGGCCTCTTTGGCTCGGCGGAACAGACCGGATCGGTGGGCGTCGTCACCATCAACTGCGCGCGGCTGGGCTACAAGTACAAGCAGGACGAGACGCGATTGTTCGTGGAGCTGGACCGCTTGCTGGAGCTGGCCAAGCAAAGCCTCGAGATGAAACGGCGCGTGATCGAGGAGCGCATGCAGGCGGGGTTGTATCCCTATACCCGGAGGTATTTGGGCACGCTGCGGAATCACTTCAGCACCATCGGCGTCAACGGCGTCAACGAATGCGTCCGCAATCTTACTTCCGACCGGGAGAACATCTCCACGCCCGCCGGCGTTGAACTGGGCCTGCGCTTGCTGGACCACGTCCGCGCCCGCATCGTCGCGTTCCAGCAGGAGACCGGCCACCTGTTCAACCTCGAAGCCACGCCCGCCGAGGGGACGACCTATCGTTTCGCGCGGGAGGACCGGAAGCGTTTCCCCGACATGCTGCAGGCGGGCACACCCGACGCGCCCTACTATACCAATTCCTCCCAACTGCCGGTGGGCGCCACGGACGACCCGTTTGCCGCCATGACGCATCAGGAGCCGTTTCAGCGGCTTTACACGGGGGGCACGGTGTTCCATCTTTACATGGGCGAGCGCATATCCAGCGCGCGGGCGTGCAAGCAACTCGTGCGTCGCGCGCTCACGCGCTTCCGCATTCCCTACATCACCGTCACGCCGACATTCTCCATCTGCCCGCAGCATGGCTATCTCACCGGCGAACACGAGTTCTGTCCCCGCTGCGAAACGCACCGGCAGCCCTGCGAAATCTGGACGCGGGTGATGGGCTACTATCGCCCCTATTCGCAGTTCAACCGGGGGAAGCAAAGTGAATTCAGCGAGCGAACCTTCTTCGTCGAACCCGCCAATGCTTCGGCGGAAGCCGAATTCGCAATTGCGAAATGACCACCGCGCTCGACATGGAAGCGCCGGCGCGGCTTTCGGCGAATGAACTCCTGCCCGTGGCCGGGGTCTCGCCACTGACCACGGTGGATTTCCCCAGCCGGCTGGCGCTGACCGTGTTCACGCAAGGCTGCCCATGGCGCTGCGGCTATTGCCACAACGCCGCACTCAGGCCCCTTGACCAGCCGACTTCCTGGCGCTGGCGGCGGGTGTGTGAGCTGTTGGAGGAACGGCGGGGCTTTCTGGAAGCCGTCGTGTTCAGTGGCGGCGAACCCACGCTGCATCGCGGGCTCGAAGCAGCCCTGCGAACCGTGCGCGGCAAAGACCTGCTGACCGGATTGCACACGGCGGGTGTCTTCCCGGACCGCCTGCGACTGCTCCTGCCGTGGATCGATTGGGTCGGTCTCGACGTCAAAGCGCCATTGGACAAACGCTACGCCCAGCTCACGGGAGACGGCCAGAGCGCGGCCAAAGTGCTCGCCAGCCTGGAGCTGTTGCGAGCTGCGGGAGTCCCGTTGCAGTTGCGCACGACAGTCGGACCGGGCGCGTTGAGCGAGCAAGCTTTCGACGAATTGCGCCGGCAGCTTCGAGCATTGGGCGCGCCCGAGCCTATCCGGCAGGAGGTCCGTCCGGTTCGCGCCGACGGCCCGCCCCAGGAACCTTGCGGGGGCGATCACAGCGCGAGCCTGATCGCGGCCGATGGTTCACCCGGCTTATGATTCTGAATGATCTCCAAATCACGCGGCTGGCCCGCAAGGGCATGATCCGGCCCTTCACCAGGAAACTGGTGCGGCACGTCGCAGGTCATCCGGTGCTCTCCTTTGGCTTGTGCAGTTTTGGCTACGACCTGCGGCTATCGCCCAAGGAATTCAAAATCTTCCGCCACGTGCCAGGCAAGGTGGTAGATCCCAAGAGCTTCTCGCCTGCCAGCCTGGAGCCGGCCCGGCTGCATCGCGAAGCCCACGGCCGTTTCTTCATCCTGCCCGGACGCAGCTACGGCCTGGGGGTGGCGGTGGAACATCTGCATCTGCCGGAAGACGTCAGCGCGCTGTGCCTGGGCAAGAGCACCTACGCCCGTTGCGGCATCATTGCCAACGTCACGCCCGCCGAAGCCGGCTGGCAGGGGCACCTGACGCTGGAGTTCTCCAACAGCAGCGCCGCCGACTGCCGCATCTACGCCGGCGAAGGCATCGTGCAGATGGTTTTTCTCAAAGGCGAACGCTGCCAGACCAGCTATTCCGCACGCGCCGGCAAGTATCAGAAACAATCCCACCGCATCACTCTCCCGTGTGCATGAACGCCGCCGCCCCGCAGGTCATGCCGGCGATTCCGGGCGACGGGAACGCGATTGATCCCACGCGCTGCCCGCTTTGCGGGGCGCCGAACGAATGCCAGCTGGCTGCGGGAGTCTCCAGCAACGCCCAATGCTGGTGCGCCGCCAAGCGGTTCCCGCGCGAGCTGCTGGACCGGGTGCCGGAACACGCCCAACGCCGCGCCTGCATCTGCGAACGCTGTTGGAGCGAGGCCGTGCGACGCTGGTAACCGAGCGCATCCATACACCACGGTCCCTGTGACGACGGACAGCCTGCCGGGCCTGCCGCTACTACCCGGACTGGTGGCAGTGCTGGTGCGCCCTCAAGGACCCCGACTTCAAGTTTGGGCTTGGTGCCAATCTGCTGGACAGCATAATCGCCCGGACCATGGTGAAGAGCGAAGGGGCGTTACCCGCCCACAAACAAGATGTGAGCCACCCGCAGTTGAAGCGGGTGCTGGGCCGACGCGACCTGGTGCTGCTGTTCGTGGTGGCCGTGTTCAACCTGAACGTGGTGCCTTCGATCGCGGCCAACGGCGGGATTACCGTCTGGTTGTGGTGGATCTCGCTCGCACTGTTTTTCTGGCCGCAAGGGGTTGCCGTGATCGAACTGTCGCACCGCTATCCCGGCGAGGGCGGGGTTTACTTGTGGGCCAAGAAGGAGTTCGGCGATTTCCACGGCTTCCTGTCGGGCTGGTGCTATTGGACGACAAACATGCTCTACATCCCAACCGTGCTGCTCTACTTCGTGGGGGTCTCGGTGTACGTCCTGGGGCCGAGCCACGAGGGCCTGGCGGACAGCAAGTGGTTTGCCCTGACGGTGTCGGTGATCCTGCTGGCGGTGCTGGTCGTCCTGAACGTGGTGGGCCTGGGCGTGGGCAAGTGGCTCAATAACGTGGGCGGCATCGGCACCGGGATCGCGGCCGGCACGCTCATTGTCCTGGGCTGTCTGTTATGGGCGAAGACGGGGACGACCCTCACCAGCGCGGACTTCCGCATCCCGCCTGACCCGCAGTTCGTGCTAAACTCATTCGGCGTGATCTGCTTTGCGCTGGTGGGGCTCGAGCTGGCGTCGGTGATGGGTGAGGAGATCCGGGAGCCGCGACGGACGCTGCCCGGCGCGGTGGCCGCGGGCGGGGTGATCTGCGGAGTGCTCTACATCGCGGCGACGCTGACGCTGCTCGTGGCGGTGGGCAAGGACCAGATCAACGTGCTGCAAGGGATCATGCAGGCGGTAGGCCAAATGGCTGGGGAAGCGGGCATCGGGTGGATTGTGCCCGGGTTTGCGCTGATGCTGAGCTTGTCCATTGCGGGGATCGGCTCGGCGTGGCTGGGGGGGGCGGCGCGGATTCCGTTCGTGGCCGGACTGGACGCATACCTGCCAAGCTGGCTGGGGCGGTTGCATCCGAGGTATGCGACGCCGCATGCGGCAATCCTGGTGCATGCCGGCGTTTCTCTGGCGCTGGTAGTGATGAACTTCGCCGGCGCGGGGGTGCAGGAGGCGTTCCAGACGATGCTGTCGATGGCGGTGGTGGTGCAACTGGTGCCGTTTGTGTACATGTTTGTAGCGCTGTTGAAAGTCGCGTTCCGCCACGAGCGGGAGCAAAGTCGCTACAGCCGGCCGGTGCTCTTGCTCGCCGGAGGCGGGGGGCTGCTCACAACTCTGCTGGGGATCATGCTGGCGTTCTTTCCCGCGCGGCACATCACGTCGCTGCTGTGGTATGAGGTGAAGATGGCGGCCGGGACCGCGTTCTTTCTCGGTCTGGCAGGGTTCTTCTTCTTTGTTTACAGCCGGCGCAAGTCGCGGCAGGCCGCCTCCTGACCAAAGGGTGACGGAGCTTGCGCGAGGGAAGGCGGAGAAGTCGCGACTGGCCGTTCACAGCCTGCTTTACAGCGGGCGGGAAAAGGCGGAGGCTCTGGGCATGAGACGATTCAGTTTGCTGGCCGGCATGATTGCTTTGATCAGCGGCTGCGGGTGTCCGTGGGGAGCGCGCGCCGCGGTGCCGGCAGAAGCGACGGCGCTCACGAACGCCCCGGTGCCGGGCGTGGCGCTGGCGCATGCGGTCTCGGAGATCACGGGCGTGGCGATCTCCCCGCTGCTGGGGGTGAGCACGGTGGGGGCCTGGAGATATTTTCACGCCAAGACGCCGCAGCAAAGGGCGCGGCTGCCTTGGTTTGCGCAACCGTGGTTCTGGATTACCGGCTTCGTGCTGGTCACGGTCTGTTTTCTCAAGGACACTCTGGGCATCACGGCGCCGAGGCTCTTGAAGAAGCCGTTGGATGTGGCCGATGCCCTCGAGCACAAGATTAGCGGCCTGCTTGCCACCGGCGCCTTCGTGCCGTTGGTGATTGCCGTCGCTCCGCCGGCTCCGCCCGAGGCTGCCTTGTCGGGCACAAATGGCTTTCTGGCCGCAATTGACCTCTCCTGGCTGGGCAATGGCATGCTGATACCCATGGCGATGCTCGCCTTCTTCCTGGTCTTCCTGGCCTCCAACGCCATCAACATCCTCATTCTGCTCAGTCCCTTCGCGGTCGTGGACACGGCGCTCAAGGGATTCCGGCTGTTCGTGTTGCTGACGATTCCAGCCACCGCGTATTTCAATCCGTGGCTGGGCGCCGCCTGGGCGCTGGTGATCATCGGGATTGCCTATTTCATCGCCGGCTGGTCGTTCCGCTTGTCGCACTTTGGGCTGGTCTTCATCTGGGACATCGTCACGCTGCGCAGCCAGCGTTTCCTGCCTGATCCTGCGGCCAACCGGATGCTGCTGGCCCGCGAGATCAATCGTGTTCCCGCCCGCACCTACGGCACACTGCGGCGGGACGACCAGGGCGGCCTGGTGTTGCAATATCGTCCCTGGCTTGTGCTGCCAAGACGCGCGCTGACGCTCCCTGAAGGACAATACGCCATCGGCAAGGGCATGTTCTACTCACAGATCCTGAGGGTGGAAGGCCGGAGAATCACTGCGGTGATGCTCTTGCCGCCGCGTTACCGCGGGCACGAAGAGGCGCTGGTTTCCATTTACGGCCTTGCGGGCGTCCGGGAGGCGGGCTTGCGCGCCGCCTTCCGCTGGCTTAAGGAAACGCTTGGGTTCAGGACCCAGCCGACGGCGGCCTAACGCCCGTTACGCCGGTAACGCCGCAGTGCTTCGGTCATCACGCGCCGGGGCGAGCGTTCCTGATGCCGGCAGCCTCAGAGCTGCTACGGGCTGCAACAGGCCGAGGCGGGCGGCGATACCAACCTGTGGAAGTGTCACCTCCCACCAGAGTTCCCCGACCGGCAAACATTCCCGCATGCTTGTCTCGAGGATCACGGATTATACTTCAGCCGATACCACGCCGCGGAAGGTCGCAGGCCCAGGTCGCTGAAATCATCCTCGATCTGGAACACCCCCGTCGACGGCGCGGTGATTGTCCAAGTCCGCAACAGTCCAACGCTGAAATCGAGGTTGGTCGCCCGCTGCGCTTGATACGGAAAAGTGGGGATCCCTGCAAATGTCACCGTCACGGGTCCACTCGGCGGCACTGTCGGAGTCTGCACTTGGCCCCCCTGAGGAACCACGGTGATCGCAACCTTCCTTGTGCGCTTGCCCCCGCGGTTGTCCGCAACCACGTAATCGAAATCGTCGCTTTCGTTGGCAGCCAGGGTGTAGAAGATATAGGTGGCGTTGGTCGTGATCGTCGCGCCCTTGGTGCTGGCCTTGCATCGCTCCAGCACCACCGGGTCGTTGTCCCGGTCCTTATTGGGGAATAAAGCACTCCACCGGATTTTCAGGGACGTGTTCCAGCCACGGACGATGTTGGTGTTGATCGCGTCGGGGCTGTGATGCACCCGCAGCACCCCGGTCGTGTTGAGCGCCGGCACGTCCCACGCCAGGTCTTCATCGTTGTCCGGATTGGCCGGGCCAATCGCGGCGAACCCACCGCTCCTGGTTGTGGCGTTGAACAGGGTGAACGCATCTCCGGGCACAAGTGCCTCGCCGGTGTTGGCCACCTGCAGCGTGCCGCCCATTGTCAACGTGCCGATGCCAGTCACCAGGTCACTGCTGGGGCCGGAGCGGTTGACCTCCACTACCGTCTTGCTGCCGCTGGCGAGAGTTACGTCGCCGCTCGCGGTGAGCATCCCGATAGCCCCGATGGAGGCGCCCGGGGCGAGCAAGCCGCCGCTCTCAACCGTAATGGCGCCGCCAATCGTTCCGTTGCCGCCCAAGGTGGCAGCATCGGCCACCGTGACCGCCCCGCTGCCAATAGAACCGTTCACCAGCAGCCTGCCGCCAATTACCGTTGTCGCGCCGCTGTAATCATTAGCGGTGCTCAGGGTCAACGTGCTGCTGCCCTCCTTGGTCAGCCCAGCCGCCCCGGAGATCTTGCCATTGCCGGCGATCGTGTAGTCTATGACCGAGTTGTTGGTCACGCTCTTCGGCGCCACGGTGCTGTCGAGCGTAATAGCGATAGATTCACCCGGGCAGCTTACCGTCAGCAACGCGTCCACGCTCACGACGGAGCGGTTGGGGTTGCTAACGAGCACACTGTAAGTGCCCGAGTCCGTTCGTTGGACCCCGGTGAGGGTCAGAGTGGTCGTGGTGACCCCGGAGAAGATCCCATCATTGATCAAGTCCACGCCGTTCTTACGCCACTGGTAGGTCAGCGGCCCGGTGCCCGTGGCCGCGACGGCGAAGTTGACTGTGCTCCCAAGCCCCACCAGTTGGCTCAGCGGCTGGGTGGTGATACTGGGGGACGGGCTCACAGTCAGCAGCGCATTGGCGCTGGTCGCGCTGCCGGCGATGTTGTTTACCACCACCGAGTAGCCGCCGGCATCAGCCGGCTGCACGTTGCTCTTCGTATAACTGCTGAGCGTCGCGCCCGAGATGTTCGCGTCGTTGAACCGCCACTGGTAGGTCAGGGGCGCGGTGCCGGTTGCTGCCACGCTGAACGAAACGGCGCCGTCCTGATCCACGGTCTGGCTGGCGGGCTGGGTTATGATGCTCGGCGGCACAAGGACCGTGAGCGTGGCGCCGGCACTGACGATGCTGCCGTAGGCGTTGGCGACCACCACCGAGTAGATGCCGGCGTCCGCCGGCTGCACCGGGTTCTTCGTGTAACTGCTGAGTGTCGCCCCGGAGATGTCCGCGCCGTTGAACCGCCATTGATAAGTCAACGGCAGCACTCCCTGCGCGGTTACACTGAACGTCACCCCGTTACCCACGACCACCGACTGGTTCTGGGGCTGCACGACAATCAGGGGCGAAGCGGTCACATGAAGCTGCGTCTGAGGAATCGTCGCCTTGGCCTCGCTGGCGCTGGACCAGCTCAACTGCGCAGTAGCCCCGCCGCCGTTCTCATAATACTCCATCTGGATGTCATAAGCCTGCCCGGCCGTCAGGGCGATCGAACCGCTCCATTCGGTTGGGCCCTGGTCCACCCACCTGTCAACCAGCGGCAAACCGTTGACCCAGAGGCGCACCCCATCATCCGTCCGGGTGTAAAAGGTATAGTCCTGAGTGTAGCGCGGCACGACCTGGCCGGTCCAGCGCACTGAGAAGGTGTCAACGGCGATGCTGGCGTCGGGAGAACCCTCCCCCCACGCAAAGTCAATCGTCGCATCGGTGCGGGTCAGCACGGGGCTCGTGAGATCCTGGTTGTCAAAGTATTGGCCCTGGAGCCCGTCGCCAGTGCCGGCGGCCACCGGCGAGCTTGTCACCACCAACTGGGCCTGGCTGCTGGTGACCGAGCCCCCGTCGTTGCTGACGACCACGGTATAGAAAGCGGCGTCGGACAACTGCACATTGGCCAGGGTGAGGGTCGAGGAGGTCGCGCCGGAGATGTTCACCCCGTTCTTCCTCCACTGATAACTTGGGGTGGTTGTGCTGCTGGCCACCACAGTGAACGTGGCGGTTTGGCCGGGGTCCTTGGTCACGCTGACCGGTTGCTGCGTAATGGTCGGAGCGGTGCTGATAACGGTCACCTGCTCGCTGTGCGTTGCACCAAACCAGGTTACCCCCTCGCGGATCATCCGCCAGTCGGTCGTGTAGGTGCCGGGAGTGGCCGGCGCGGTCATCGTGAAGGTGAACGTGTATGTGTTTCCGGGCCGCACATCTCCCGAGATCGTATGGCGGGTAGTCGGCGTGAACGGGTCGCTATCGCCGGCGGCGCCCAGGCGGAAGGCCCGCCCTTCGCGCCAGAGCACGCCGCGGTTCCGGAACGTCACGCTGACGCTGTAGCTCTGGCCGGCGTTCATCGTCGAGGGAATCGTGTCGCTTACATACTCGTCAGAATACTTGTCCCAGGTCGGGCTGGTGCCGAAATACGCACAAACACCCTTGTAGAGCCCCCACTCCGCGACCGAGCGGAAGAAATCGTCCGTGAGGTAGGAGGCATCCCCGCCGCATTTGTCGTGGAAGGCCAACTCGATCAGGCAGGCGGGGCGGTTCGGGATGCGGATCTCGCCGAAGCCACCGGCGGCGTCCTTCACCCCCCGGTTCGCCCAGCTACCGTCATACATTTCGCGGATCGCATCAATGGTATTGTTGTGGACGTTCAGGGCGAGGTTGTAGCTCGCGGTTTCATGTGCCGGATATTCCATCGCCGTATCACGGAACGTCTCCGTGCCGGTGCCACCCCCGGCGTTGGTGTGATGGGCAATGTAGATCTCCGAGCCGCGGTAATCGGCAAAGCGCGGCCGGGCACGGATGTCGTCGCTGCTCCTTCCGGTGGCGGTCTCCTCGCCGCCGACGCCGCTGGCATTCGCCCAGACAGAAGTAGGAAGACCGTTTATCCGCAGCCACGAATACGCCGCCATTTTCCACCACGGCTGTCCCTCGTAGCCGTTGCAGCAGTTGCTCTCGTTAAGCTCGCGGGGCACATGAACCGTTGCCCCATCCTGCGTGAGGTATTGGTAGAGGAACTGCATGAGTCTTATGGAGTTGAGGTCTTCCAGCACCGCTTCCCCGTATCCGCAGGGATCGGACCGCTGCCAATACCAGCCGCTCCCATTCCAAAACCTGCCGTGGCTGGGACCAATACAGATGTTTCTCCCTCCCAGCCCGCTGCTGGCTTTAAGGCTGGGCGCGGCGGCTTTGACAGCGGGCTCCGGCTCCACCGGCGTGGCGGGCGGCAGGTAGGTGCACAAGAGTTTCCCGCCGGTTTGCAGCCGGAAGCTGCCGTCCAATCCGAACTGCCGCAGCGTGGCCCTGACCTGGTTAAGAATCAGGGTCAGCCGGGCCTCATCCAGTTTGGTGCCGAGTTCCTCGCTGCCGAGGATGTCCTGCGAAAACTCCACAGTCGTGGTGTCCCCCTCGGTCTGCAACGCCAGAACTTTGGTTCCCGTCAGCACTCCCAACTCAAGTGCCTGGCCACTCGCGTTGGCAGGCGCCGGGGTTGCCAGTGCTTCCAACGCCGCTATCGGGTCATAGACTTCGGGCTGAGCGGGAGCGGACAGGCCACCCTGCTGCAAGCCGGCGAGGTCGCTGCCGGGCTCGATGTTTCCTGTCTTGGCACTATCAACGAGAGTGACCTTGGTATTGGCCGTCAGCGTTTCCGGTGTTGCCGCTGCACCCGCGGCGCGGGGGGCAACCAAGTCAGTGGTGCCTGTGCCGAACGGGGTCTGGTTGCCGGCCAAGGCGGAGCCGCCGGTGTCAGTGGACAAGGTGGAGGTCACGCTCATGGCGACCGCAGTGGTCGGGTCAGTAGCGGTAGTGGCCGCGCCGCCCGGAGCCCGCCTGTCGGCGATTGCCACCGTGTTGACGGTGTGACCACCCGGAGTAGTCCGCATGATGCTGCTCTCCCTGATTGGCCGAGTCGAGGAGGAGCTCCGGTCTTCACCGGGAACCGGGTCATTGCTTGTGGAGTTATTGACCAAGCTCGCCGGAGAGATAGCCGCCTGGAGCGCAAGGGGATTCAAGCTGCTGCAAGGGCTATCATCGAAAAGCACATCATGCCCGTCACAGTAATTGGCGGCATTGGGCGTAGCGTCCTCCCAGAAACCCGGAGTAGTGGTGTCCCAGGGTCCGTTGCCGCCAATCCATTTCTCTGTGCCATTAGCCACCACAACCGGATAGTCCAGCGTGCCATTCCCCGCATTGGCCCCGTTGTAGCCCTTAAGGTGCAGATACCAGGTTCCTCCGCTTGTCGGCGTGGTGGCAAGTGCCCCCGTGGTCCACTGCGTTTCGTTGTCCGCCCAACTATGCGTGGGCGACTGATTCCAAACATAGCGGTAATACTGGACTTTGCCGGGGCCAAAACCACCCACCGCTGTCCAATTCACAGCCGTGCCCGGGGCGCAAATGAATGAAGCATCGCGCGTCACTGTGCTGGTTGTTGGTGGCACCGACAAGGTCCAGACTACCCGGGAATCCTTTTGGCCAGTATAATTGTGCCAGGATCCGCGTCCGCTACCCGTGTTATCTCGCGCCTCAATCGTGTAGGTGTAGGCGGTGTTGGCCGTCAGTCCTGTATCGTTAGCCGAGGTTTCAGTGCCCCAATCATAGACTGTAGTCGAGCCCCCCCGATAAATCTTCATCCCCACGTCGCCGCGGCGGTAGTAATTGGCGGATGTGGCAGACGCTTCGTCAGCCGCCTCAGTCGAACCGGCCGCAATTCCAACGCCCTGGTCCAGCGGCATCGCCCAGGCCAGGTTGATCTGGGTGGTGCTGGCCGCCGCTACGCTGGAAAAACTGGGATTCTGCGGCGCCACGTTGTCCACGTACACGTCCATGTAGTTGGCCGCCCCCCCATCCGCAAAGTTCCAGCCACCGGTCACCCCGCTGTTCTGGAACGAGCACCGCTTGGACTTGCTGACGGAGAAGAAGTGGAACCGCCGGTGACCCGTCACCCCCGTCTGCGTGTGTGACCAGGAAACTCCGCTGGAGCTGACGTCCGTATAATTGCGCTCGCTGATGCCGTAACCCCAGTCAAAGAACATCACCTTCCAGAGCGGCACAGGCCCCGTCACCGAGGCGGTCCCGCTGGCTGCCACCGTCGTGCTATTGCCGTAGTAGTTCCCATTGGGCTGAGGATTGCTGCCGCCATAGAAGTTAGACACGTCAATGCGCGGGTACCAGTCGTCCTGTTCGTAGCCCAGGCCGTAGCTGCTGCTGTAGCGCGTCACGCTGCCTTCATTCCATCCCCGGTCGCCCCCGTTGCGCAGGCTCACCGTGCCGTTGAAGCCGCCACCACCGTTGCGCACCTTGAATAGAATCCGGCTCCAGCCACTCGGCATGCTGATTCCTCCGGTCTCGAAGTTATCCCGGTTGCAGCAACTGGTGCCCGACGAGATCAGCGTGCCATTCACATAGGTCCTCTGGTCATCGTCTGCCCCAATCAGGAACTTGGGGCTCGCTCCGCTGGGAGAATACATCCATGCAAACCCGAAAGAGTAACAGTTGTCGCAGTTTCCGTAACTGGCCGCGTTGCCCTTCCAATCCAGCTTGTTCTCCCAGTTGCAGTCCCCGGTCTGGACCCGGCCCGGTACCTTCCCGCCGTAGTTGAAGACGTTGCCGTGGGTGGTGTCCACCGCCGGGTAAAGATAGATGTCGGATTCCGTCCAGCCGGTGGCGTTGTCACCGATCACGCCGCTGTAACCGCCCAGGCAGACCCAATCGTTGATGTAATCCCACTTCTCGCCGTAGGTACGACCCTCGCCAGCCGTCACAGCGTTGTAGCCACTGTAGCAGTTTGGATACACAGTATCATTAAATGCATAAAAATATACACGGCTGTATCTATCCGCATCACCGTTCCAATTGGTATCAGGGAACAGATTATACCACCCAGACCGACCGCACTGGGTGAAGGTGACGGCTTGATATTCCGTGCCATCCACCCGTCGAACATGATGCTTTACGTCCTTACCGCGGTCGTTCGTCGCGCATGGGACTCTGATATCCATTCGGAAACGTCCGCGGAAATCCCATGCCGGATACCACCTGGCATACTTCCCGGAGTCAGTGCCGGCAGCGGTGGCGTATGCCGTGCCGCACGCATACCAGGAGCCGCCGAGTTCAGGATCCACTTCACCCGTATCGTGCGTCCATGCCGATGCCGGCGTCGCGTTCAGCGCCAAAATCCCTGCCAAGGCAGCAGTGATGGGTGTTCTTATTGAGTGTCGAATAATCATATCAACTGCTCACTTCCCACTTTCGCCCATTGGTTTTGGATCGGAGGCCGCCGGGCCGGCGGCCGCAGGTTTGAACTTGAAATGCTTCTGCTCCAAGAGGAACGGCTCGAAATCGCGTCGAAGGTCCATCTCAACCTGGCGGCGGAAATGTTCGGCGATGTAGGGCCGTGCCATCTCGTAGGGCGTCTTGCGGCTCGCCTCGTACTTGTTGACGCGGATCACGCAATAACCGCCAAAATCTTCAAAGGGCTCCAGGGCAATCTGGCCCGGCTGCAAACCGGCCACCAGCGGCTCGAGCATCGAGCCGGCCTGAAACAGGCGGCTCTGGCCGGTGATCAACTGCAGGCTCGCGTCGCCGCCGGCCAGTTGCTCGAACGCCGTGCCTTCCCAAAACCGGGCGATCAGTGTTTTCGCCTTTGCCAGCGCGTTGGTCCGGGCCGTTTCCCGGTCCTCGGCCGAAGCGTCAGCGGCAACACCCAGCGGCACCACGAGCACGTCGTAATCAAGCCTCGCGTCCACCGTTCCCTTCCACTGGTCCTGGTAATGGTCCGCCAGGCGCGACTCCTCAAACTGCAGGCCGGCCAGGTATTCGGGGATGAGGGCCATCGTTGACTGGTAGGCCAGCCGCTTATTCAGCTCGTAACGCAGCCGCTGCTGGAAGCCCGGCCGCTTGTCCAGCCCCATGCCCCGCGCCATTTCGCCGAGTTGGATCTGCTGGCCGTGGTCCCGCTTGATCATCTCCAGCAGTTCCTGAGTGGGCATGCCGAGAGAGGCACGCTCCCCGGCCAACGCACCAATGTCTTCCTCCGTGAGGACGAACTGACCGCAACGCAACACCCCGTTAGTTGATAGGTGAGGAGTTGATAGTTGATGGTTGGGATTTGAGGACGGCGGATTGGTCTGGACGTTTACGAAGGGGAATGCAGTCTCCGCAGCCTTCATCATCTCCTCCATGCGCCGCCCGGCCAATTCTCCGGCGAGCACTTGACGTGCGAAGTGCATGGCCTCTTCCCGGCTGATATTCGCCGGGAGTTGCATCTGCACGACCTTGACCAACTCAAATCCGTCGGCTACCGGCAGCGGATCGCTCACCTTGCCCTCGCCGAGTTCCGCCAGGGCCATTACGCCTTCTTTCCCCCAGAGGTCCGGGGGGTAGGTATTGGTCTGCGCCGTCTTCAGGTCGAGGTCGGAGTACCGCTTTGCGACGGCGCCGAAGTCCTGTCCGCCGCGAATCAGTGCCAGGGCCTCCTTCGCCCGCGCCAGCGCCTGGTCCCCGTGCTTCTGCGCGCTGATCCCGATCCGCCGGGCTTCGATCGCCTGGATGGTCAGGAGCTTGAACTTGTTGGCCTCATAGTAGTCGGCGACTTCCTTGTCGCTCAAGAACACGCCCTGGCGTATTTCTTCGATCAGGGTCCGGCTCAGGACGCGCTGCTCCATGAGCTTCGCCTGCAACTTCCACCCAGGCTCCTGGTCCAGGCCCCGCTGCCGGGCCTCGCCGACCAGGATGCGCAGCGCCGCCAGGTGCCGGGCGACCTTCTCGTCCAGGCTGATCGCGTTGGTGGGCGCGTTCCGCTCCGCGTCGGCGAGGAAGTGGGGTTCGGCCGAGTATTCGGCGAGGTCGCCAGCAGTGATGCTGCCGCCGTCATAAGTGGCGACCGTGTTGGTATCCCCCGTTGGAAGCAATTGGCCTGCGGGCAACTGATTTGTAGGCAATTCGGCATGCGTGGCGAGGATGAGCGCAAGGCCAAGCCACGCCCCAGCGACGACTACAAGCGTCCTGTGCCGGGGCATAAAACTGCTCCAGAACGCCTCGTTCCGAGCGTGTTCCATGATTGCGGTCATTGCCCTGAGAATCAGCCCGCACCAAACACTTGCTCGATTCGGGTTTTCTTAACATATAGGGAACCAAAATCAGCCAATTTCGTCAACCACAATTGGCGACAACTGGTAGGATTCCCGCCCTTGAGTGGCGTCAGGCAGTAAGCGGCCGACCAGGGAATTGGGCAGGTCGCACCACAGGCCCTGTTGCCCGGTTTCAGGGAACTCGATCCGGCCTTCCCTCGGCAAACCAGCACTTCTGGCCAGTATCGGTCAGAATCGTCTTACCGGGCAGGCGGACTCAAGACCTGTGCCGCAAGCAAGGTGTAACCGGCCACGCGTGTCACACCGTTGTCACACCGGCAATTCCGGTTTTGGAAGGTCGTGAGGTCGGATGTGCTTGGGAACCACCACTATCTGAGAGTGGACATGGCGCAGGTATCCATTAAGACGGCTATTCGGTCCTGGAATAGGGGTTTGCGTTGATGGATTGAGGTAATATGGCACCGAACACCCAGCCGAAGGCGGACTCAGCGAACTGCGGGGGTTGATTTGCAGAGGTCTTGGTTTACTGACAGGAAGCAAGGCGGCGACATTCCATCCGCAGTCGCTTCCTGCTGCCTGCAGGAGTGCGGATGAACAAGTGTGCCGATCAGACAAACCCGGCTCAGCCGGGCGCCGGCTGAAGCTTGTGCCTCTTCAGCCGATAGAAACCAATCACTCCGCCCAAGAACAGCACCGCCATAGCCCCCTCCACCAAACTCCCGGGCTCCGGCACCGCCGCGAGTTCGAAATCCAGTCCCCACTGTGTCACCCTGCTCTGATCCCCGCCCAACACGTCCGAGATGAACAAAGTCCAACTTCCGTTGGCATCCAATCCGTTGAACGAGCTCAGCAGCGCCGTCGGGGTTGTCCCGGCAATGGTCCCGCCTCCAGACTTTGGATCAATGTTGCGCCCGTCCGGCGCGTAAGGCCCCGTCGGCACACTCCCTCCGCCATACCAGTGAATGTTCCCGCCAGCGCCCGCATCATTGAACACCACATTCATCCCGGGATTCCCGTAGCCCGTGTCGTTGCCGGAGGAACTGCCAACCCGGTTCAGCAGCACTGAGAACCCGCTGTTATGCACCAGGGAGGCATAGAGGTCCCCATTCCACCCCCCGGTCAAGGTCAGCGCCACGCTCAGGCCCGCGATTGTCCCCACCTGGCCACTCACCGACCGCGTGTCCGCCCACCCGGACTCATTCCCATCCGGGATCAGCCCCCCGTTCTGGAAACCGCCGCTGTAATAGACGAAATCCGCCTGCGCTGGGCGCACCGCCAGCGCCAGCAAAACCACCACGACCAAGCCGGAACGTTTCATAACACTGCAAGTGAGGGCGCGATTATCGTGCCCCTGCCGGGAGTGTCAACATGAAATGCCGGCGTTCTGCCGCCAAATTTCTGGAATCACCGGGCGGGACGCCCGGCGAACCGGCGGGCGAGAGGACGCCTACCCTGCTTTGTCCGCCGCGCTGCCGCCCCGGTGGCCCGTCTTGCGCCTTTCCTGGCGCCAAGCCTACCGCTCGGCTTCAGCGGCGCGGGCCAACAAGACCTTCTTCGTCGGGACGTAGCGGGCTACAAACTCACGCCGGAATTCGGCAAAGGTCCCCGCCGCAATCGCCTCGCGCATTTGGGCCATCGTCCGCAGATACATCCGTGTGTTGTGGACGCTTAACATTCGGAGCCCCAGGATTTCGTTCACGTTGAGAAGGTGCCGCAGGTAGGCGCGGGTGAAGTGGCAACAGGCGAAGCAGTCGCAGTAATCCTCGATGGGCCGGAAGTCGGCCTTGCAGGCGCCGGCCTTGATGCTGATGGTGCCCTTCCGGGTGAAGGCGGTGCCGTTGCGCGCCACCCGCGTTGGCAGGACACAGTCAAACATGTCCACCCCGCGCGCGACCAGCTCTACCATTTGCGCCGGCGTGCCCAGGCCCATCGCATAGCGCGGCTGCCTGGCCGGCAGGAAAGGCTCGGTCATCTCGACCGCGCGCAACATCTCGGGCTCCGGTTCGCCGACACTGACGCCGCCGATGGCGTAGCCGTCGAACTTTAAGGCCACCAGGGCCCTGGCGCACTCCTCGCGCATCACCGGATTGGTGCCGCCTTGCACGATGCCAAAGACCTGCTGGCCCGGCGCGCGCGGCTGTTCGCGACATTCCGCGGCCCAGCGCATGGTCCGCTCCACGGCGGCGCGCAGCTCGCGCGGCGTGCTGGTGTGCGGCGGGCAGTCGTCGAACACCATCGCGATGTCCGAGCCGAGCGCCGCCTGAATCGCCATTGCTTCTTTGGGCCCGAGAAACAGCAGGGAGCCGTCCAGGTGCGACCGGAACTCGACGCCGTGGGCCTGGATCTTGCGAATGGTCGCCAGGCTGAACACCTGGAACCCGCCGCTGTCGGTCAGGATCGGCCCCGGCCAGTTGATAAACCGGTGCAGCCCGCCCGCGGCGCGGATGATGTCCAGCCCGGGCCGGATGTTAAGGTGGTACGTATTGCCAAGGATGATCTGGGTCCCCATCTCCCGCAGCTCGCGCGGGTCAATGGCCTTGACGCTGCCCTGCGTGCCGACAGACATGAAAACCGGTGTGTCCACGACGCCGTGGGGCGTGGTCAACCGGCCCAGGCGCGCCTTGCAGGTCGCATCGGTCTTGAGCAGCTCGAACATGGCGGCGAGGTTCAACTACCTCACGGAGCCGGGCAACTGGAAAATCGGGCAGCCAGTCGGCGGGTGCCGCCTGCCGCGGGCCGCGGCGGTTACGCCCGCATCGCGACCGGCAAGTCCACCGTCACTCCTTCGCGGGCCGCCTCGATTCTCAGCTTGCCTTTCCGGGTGGCAACAAGCTTCCGGGCGTGGGCCAGCATCCGGGCGATCTTGGCGTCGTCGTGGTTGGGGTCGTGATGAAAGAGGCAGAGCATTTTCACCTCCGCCAGGAGCGCGAGCGACACGACGTCATCGAGGCAGCCGTGGCCCCAACCGGTGTGCAGTTGGTATTCCCTGGCATCGTACTGCGTGTCCATGATCAGGAGATCGGTGCCGCGCAGGAACTCAACCAAATTGCGGTGCTTGCTCCGCCCAGCGGTGATGCCCCCCGGCTGCGATTCATTGTCGGGGAAGAAGGCAATAGACCCCCTGGAAGTAAACAGCCGGTAGCCAAAACAATTGCCGGGATGATTGGCCGGCGCGGCCTGGACGCGGACCGATCCGATACGGAAGCAGCGCCTTTGGAGTTCCTCAATGCGGACGTTGGCCGGCACCTCGCGCAGGCCAATCGGGAAGAACGGGCTGGACATCTGGCCCGCCAGCACGACATCCAAACCGTGCCGCGCTCCTTCGTAACCCAGGATGCGCAAGTGATTCTGCGGCTTGTACACGGGCTGAAAGAACGGCAGGCCCTGGATGTGGTCCCAATGCGTGTGGGTCAGCAGCAAGGTTAGTTCGAGCGGTTGCGTGTCGAATTCGGCGGCCAGGTGGCGGCCAAGCAGGCGCATTCCGGTGCCGGCGTCGAGAATGATGATTTGCCCATCCGCGCGGACCTCGACGCAAGAAGTATTGCCGCCGTAATGGACCGTGGATGGCCCCGGGGTGGGAATGGACCCGCGAACGCCCCAGAACGTTACTCGCGTGGTTTGGGCGCGCCCCGACCTGCCGTTGGTGCTTGAGCCTGTGTTCATGGAACCCTGTGGCTGACTACACGCCCTATGCTAGCCTATACCGAGCCAAACTCAAAGCTGAGAATGTATCACGGCCCCGGGCGCACCAATGAAAAAGCCCCGCGGAGGCGGGGCTTGAAAAGACAAACCTGTGGCAGAACTCAGGAGCGGCGACGGAGACAGAGCCAGCCAGCCAAACCGAGGCCCAAGAGGGAAAACGTGCCAGGCTCCGGAATCATGTAAGTGACGAAGGCCGTCTGCGTAAACGGATTCCAGCCGTCGGTGCCAAAGTCGTTGCCCGCGATTGCCTCTTGAGAACGATAGCCGGTGGGCGAACTGTAGGTTCCGAACAAGTCAAAACTATCGCCAACGCCCACCCCAATGTTGGCGAGCGGGAAAGAGAGGCTAAAGGTAGAACTGCCGCTGCCGGACTGGTTGGCTCCAGCGATCCAGTTCAGGCTCCATTGACCACCACTTGCGAGCCCAAACAGGCTGGCATACCCGCCTTCAATAGCCACGGCGTATTCGGGCTCAAAACCCGAGAGGAAAGTCATCGTGCTACGCCCCGGGCCGCCGGAATTGCCGGTGGAAGTATAACCCGAGATGGCGCTCCGGGCGCCGTCACCGTCATCGGACAGCGTCGAGGTATCCGTAAAGCCACCCGCTACCGAATCAATGTAGATCACCAGCGCATTGTCCAGACTGCCGGCACCCTTGGTCAGGGTGAAGCTCAGATCGGTCGGGGTGTGGGTCAAACTCAGGGTGCCCAGGCCCACGGCGCCGCCCCAGCCGCTATTGCCGTTTCCGGCATAATCCACGGCTTGCGCTGAAAGACAGAGGGACATCAAAATGGCCGCTGCAGTAAGGCAAACATTCTTTTTCATAGCAGATTTCTTATGTGACAATTACTTGCGCCTATTCTTAGCGCAATTCGCATAGGAGTAAAGAAGAAAATACGTTGCTTGGGCAATAGAAATACCGCATGTACATGCGGGTCGTTACTGGCCGGCATGGCGGCTGTTTTGGACCTGCCGAAGAAGGGAGATTACGAGCGGTGTGCAGGTGGAATATGAGCGGAACACGCGGGAATGTCTCCGCCCGCCCGTGGCAGCTACGCCGTGCCGCCACGCCAAACGGCGGCCAAGCGCCACCCATAGGGTCGAGGATTCGTGGATTCAGGCAAGGCAGAGGATTGGCCGATGGGTGGCCGCGAATTCGGCTAAACTGGCCGCGGCCACCGGCTCTGCGGGGGCGTCAGGGCAGCACGCTGACCCGGTAGAACATGCTGGCATTGGTGGCTGGTCCCACGGGGCAACTGGCAGTGGCGCTCGCAGCGGTCACAATTCCGCTGATGGGCACGAAGCTGCTGTTGAGGTCGGCGGTGGACCAGACGCGGTAGGTCTTGCCGGAGACGCTGGACCAGGTGAGGAGGTTTCCGTATGCCAGGCTCAGGATACGAAGGGGGGTATTGGATTCGAGCGGGTTGGTGCCGGCGAGGTCTTCGGCGGCGTTGGTGATACCGTCCTGATCGAAGTCGCCGTTGGGATCGAGTAGAACGACGCCGGCGCTAGACGGGCTGAAGGGGCCTTCGATGCCGGCGTTATTGAAGGCGCTGACCATGGCGTAGTTGGTAGTGCCGAGGATGTTGGTGATCGTCTGCGCGGTAGCGGTGACGATACCGTCGAAGACGTTGGAGGCGCCGGGAGAAGTGCCGACTATGAGGTGATAGGCAGAGACGCCGCCTTCAGGATCCGCCAGCGGAGCCCAAGTGAAGGTTGCACTGGGACCAATGGAATAAGCCTTCGGAGTCGAGGGAGCGGAAGGGGTGGCGGGTGGAGTGACGTCGTAGAGCTTCAAGTACTGGGGCTCGAAAGGCGCGTTGGTCCAACCACTGTCGGCGCCGGGCACGGGGTTGAGCGAGACGTAGATGCCGTTGGCGAGGAGGTTGGAGCCAGCCAGGCCAGCACCAGGCCAGAGCCAGTAGTTGCGGCGATTGGAGTCGTAGGCGGTGTAGGCGGCGATGTTGCGGACGTTGTAGGTGCGGGCCGGCTTGATGCCGAAGAGGTTGGCGCTGTCCTGAGTAATGTCCACGTTAAAATTGCCCTGCTGGGAGTTATTGCGATCAAGGTTGGCGAAGGCGAAGATCACGTCGAAGCAGTTGGGCGAGCCATTCGGCTGCTCATACTTGGCAACGGAGAAGATGTTTGTCTGCGGTTTGCCGCTGCCAACTTGGTTGAGGAAGAAGCGATTGGACGAGCGGAGCGCAGGGCTGAAGCCGCGGGCCTGGTTGATGGCGGCATAGACGGGCCAGAGGAAGTCCACACCATAGCCGCGGTTGTTGAAGATGGGCTGGAGAGAGTTGTATTTCTTGAACTGGGGGATGAGCTTGCTGAAATTGATCTCATAGAGGTCGAACCCGGTGGTGCGGGTGATGCCAAGCTCCTGCCCGTAGAAGATCATCGGGGCGCCGTCCACGGAGCTGCAGGCGGCATAGCGGATGAGGGCCTGGAAGGGGTCATCGTAGTTCTCCTCGTCGTGGGAGGTGGTGTTGAGCAGGACGAGGCCCTGGCCGTAAGAGCGGCGGCGGTCTGCGAAGATGTTGCGGTAGTCGCTGGCCGTGGCCGCCGACTTGAGCGGGAAAACGATGTTCTCGTTGAGGATGTCGAAGTGCCGGTTGGAGCGGTAGGTGACATTGCCGCCATCGAGGGATTCGCTCATGAAGACAAAGTCCCATTTGCGGCTGCGGGCCTTGTTGATGATGTATTCCCAGGCCTGGGGCGGCAGGCCCTGGCCGAAGTCGGCGCGGAGGCCGTCAATGCCTCTGGATGTTTGGGCGGCGGGGGTGCCGTAGGGGCAGCCGGTCTTGTCCAGCCAGTAGAGGACATAGTCGGAGAAGTAACGCCACACATTGCGGGTCACCGAGTCGAAGTGACCGTTCTGGTCGCCGTATTGGTCCTCGTCGCCGATGCTGTAGTCGAACCAATCGGCCTCGTTGAGGTGGGCGCCGGATTCCGCAGCGCTGGGCGTGAGGGCCGCGTAGCGGCCGAAGAACACGTCGGCGACATCGCTCCACTTGCCGAAGTCACAGCGATCCGGGGCGACGGCGACGTTGCCGACCCCCGAGGCCCGCATATCGTAGCGGTCGGCTCGGGAATAGAAGCGGGCTTCCCAGTTGCGGATCTGATCAGCAGCCTGCGCGCCGCTGGCGAAGTAGTAAACGCCGCTGCCGTCCAGTTCGCAATCCCAGGCGGTGTGGTTGAAAGCGGCGTCGAGCATAACGTTGAGGCCGGCGGCGTCGGCGGCGGCGACAAAGTTGGTGAACTCGGTCATGGCGGCGTCGCGGGTGTTCGCCTTGCTCATTAGGGGGTTGACCTGGAAGAAGTTCTTCACGGCGTATGGACTGCCGATGGAATAGGGCTGGCCGGTGGCGGGATCAGTATGGCGACCGGCATCGCCGATGGGATGAATGGGCTGGAACCAGAGCCAGTTCACGCCGAGATTCCGGGCATAGGCCAGGTTGAAGCGGTTGGTAACGGGATCATAGGGGCGGGAACCGGGCCCGCCGTGGAGGTCGGTGAATGTGCTGCGCTGATAATCCTGCATGCCCTGGGAGCCGATGTTGAGGACGTTCAGCTCGTAGAGAGTGATATTGCGGGCCTTGCGGGGAGCGACAACAAGGGCGTGATCGCGGCGGCCGCCGTCGGAATACCAGAACCAGTTAGTGTCGCCGGTTATCTGGTAGCGCGCAGTCAGGCGATAGGCGCCGGTCTTTTGCGCATTGAGCGTGAGGGTGTATTGGCCGGGTTGGCCACCCGGGCTCATGGTGTAGGCCTTGTAATATTGGCTGTCGTCGCCGGCGGCAATAGCGGCACCGTCGGGCGGCACGATGCCGTCTTCGACGCCGTCGCCGTTGGCATCGAGCGCGGCGCGGTCGCGGCGATTGAGGTTGGAGAAAACCTCGGCGTTGGTGACGCCCGAGACTCCGGGTGAAAAGAGAATGGCCAGGGGGACGGAGTCGGCTGCCGTTTCATCCACGAAGACGTGAGTGGTGGTGTAATTGGCGTTAAGACCGTTGACGGTGAGGACGGGGTCACCGGCGGCGCCGATGGAAAAGTCGAAGACGGTGTTGGGCGAGCCCGCGTTGTAATCGGCGAACTTCTCCTCGTTGTTGGTGCTGTGCCAGGCGCCGATCTTGTATTTGATGGTGATGAAGGCGGGCAGGTTGCTCACTGTACCTTGCCACCACATGGCGTTGCCTGCGGGGCTGGTGTCGTCCTCAACGTGGTCGAGCGCCAGGGATACCGCTTGAGAAGTGCCGCCGGCGACCCCGAGCGAGCCGGTTGGGGTGGCTCCGTCAGTGGTGAAATAGACAGCGGCATGATCAGCCCAGCGGGAGGCGAGGCTGGAGTCCTTGCCAATGTAGCCGAGCTTGATCCAGAAAGCCACGTTGTAGTGAGTGTCGTCGTCGCCGGGGCTGACGACGCGGTTGCCGGCGTGGAAGAGCCAAGCCGGGCGGTTGCGGATGGCGAAGGGAGACGTGGCGGCGGTAGCCTGACTGGTGGTCGTGCTGCTGCCGCCGTCGCCGCCGTAGAGATAAGTGTTCTCTGCCCCGGAGTCGAAGTTCAGGTACAGGTAATACTGGATGACCTCGTTGGTGCCGACGCTGGCACTGTTGAACGACGCCTTCCAGTATTGGTTGTTGGGGCTGGGGCCGCCGTTGAGGTGCCAAGTGAGGGCGGTGTTGCTCCAGGAACCTTGCGTCGCGCCCTTGTAGTAGAGCGTGCCGCCGGTCTGGTTGGCGGTGCCATAGCCGGGGTTGTTGTACTTCTGGACTCCCTGATAAACGGTGACGGTGGTGTCAGTTCCGATCTCAAACTCAGGGCTGCGCATGTTGAAGCCAAGATCGCTGGTGTTGTCCGGGATGTGCCAGGCGTTGGCCAGCACCCCGAAGCACTGGTGACCAGTGGTCAGGCACATGGCCAAGCAGACGAGGATGGCCAGATGAGAGTGACTTTTCATGGCAATTGGGAATTTGAAGCGCGGAGCGGACGCCTCGGCGAGACGTTCCTGTCGACGAAGAGACATTTTCGCATTAGGTCCGGCTCGCGAGTTTAGGGCAGGACCTGGATACGGTAGAAACGGTTGGTGGCGCCGGAGGAAGAGTCGAACCAGCGGGTGACAGGGTCAGTGAGGCTGGCCGGGACGACCGCGCCGACAATTGGCTGCATAGGCTCGTGCAGGTTGGTAGTGGCGAGCACTTGGTAGGATTTGCCGGGCACGCTGGCCCAAGTGACCTCGGCAGGAGTGTCGGGAACCAGATGCGTGATGCGGAGGAAGGAATTGAGGTCGCCCGGGTCGGTGCCGGCGAGCAGTTCGAGCCAGTCGGGAACGGTGTCTCCGTCCGTGTCGAGGACCGAGTTCCGGATGCCCACAAGCACGGTGCGGCTCGCGCTGAGATTCACGCCGTTGGAGAAGGTGACGAGAATGGTGTTGGTGCCGGGGGAAAAGTCCCGCCAGTTGTAGTAGATCTGGCGCATTCCCGTGCCGCAGCCAAAGGGGCGGATGTTGTAGAGGACGTTGCTGTTGGCGTCCTGACGCGGTTGGAAGACGCCGTTGATGTAGATGCTGAAGAGGTTGTAATTGGTGGTGGTAAGGGTGGCGGTAAAACAGGATGAGATGGTGAAGACATCATTGGAGTTGAGGGTGAGCACCTGTCCGTCAGTGGATGGATTGACGATATTGAGCACGGTGGCCGGTCCTTGGGCATTGATTGTGCGGGTGACCGTAGTGTAGCGCTCCGGGTAAACGCTCGACGCGGTGTCCTTGAGGTAAACATCAATCGTGGCGGTGCCGCTACTGGCAACGGGACTGTAGGCGAAGCGAAACTCCTGCGGGTAATTGGGGTACTGCTGACTCAGGCCGCCGTCCGGAGAGACTGCGCTGGCCGTGCCACAGTTCTGGCCATTGTTGTCGGTGATGCAGTAATCCACCGCTGTTGTCGAGCTGTCGGCGCGCACGACCACGGTGTAGGTGCTGCTAGTCAGCGTGGCGCCGTCTGTGGCGGGGTAGGCAATGACTCCGCCCGGCAACTGGCCGGCGTAGTAAAAGGTCTGCAGGAAGGTGTTATAGACCGCCGATTTGCCGCTGCGCGGCAGGAAAGCGCGCGCGCGGACAATGTGGAATCCGCTACGCAAGCCGGTGGTGGTGTCGCTCGTGTTGAGGTTGTTATGCAGCCACACCGTGGCGGCGGTGGGATTGAAGTTCGTTATACCGAATTGGGTCAGGCCGTAAAGCTTGGCGCCGTCGGCGTCGGAAATGGCCTCAATCGGGCCATAGACGCCGCCCTTGAACAGGGCCACCTTGTAGCGAACTTCGGGGCTCCCGGACTGTGCCGGGATGGTGCCCTTCCACCAGTCGATGGTGGATTCAGCCACGTCGTTGGTCTGCCACCCCGCCTCGACGACCTGGGTGGTCCCTTTGCCGACGCCGAAGGCTCCTTCGGGATTGGTGCCGTCGGTAGTGTAGTAGATAAAGCACTTGTCAATCTGGAACTGGTAGCCTGACTTGATCCAGATATCCACGGGCTGGCCGGCCCCCGGATTGTAGGGGATGCGCTGAGTGGGAGTGCTGCGGCCTTTGGCGGTATTAGTCGCCGCCGGATCGTGATAAACCCAGTCGGCTGTCTGGGTCTTGACACCCAAACCTCCACCCGCCCCATTGACCACCGACGTGGTTGTGGTGCCGACGGTGTATTTGTACGTCTCGGCGCCGGGTGAAGCGATTGTGTTCCGGTCGACCAAACGTGCGCCGAATTTCTCCGGGCCATAGCGGAACTGCTGCAGCGCCTGCTCGTAACCGAGCCATACGTCAGTGACATAACCAGGCCGGTTGTCCCGCCGGTCAAAGCCCGTGCCGGGGCCGAGGCCCATGTGACTGTTCAGGTCGAGCCCGCCGTCCAACTTGACCGCCATATTCACGGCCGACGCGTCGCTGCGCAGGAGCATGTCAAAGGGCGCATTGGTCAGGACCGGAATCCGGATAGAGTAGGTACTGGTGGTGGCGGCGAGATTGCCTTCGCCGGGAGCGAGCAGGACGTTGCCGCCGGAGTCCACGCTCCCCCGCATCTTGAAGGGATAAACCGGGCCGAAGCCAGGATCGCCGTGGCTGCCGTCGCGGCGGGTGACCAGCAGCGTCGGCGCGACTGCCCCGCCCTGCCGGAAGGTGATGGCATTGGTCAGCACATTTGCGCGGCTCGGCTCCGGCCACTGGTAGCCGTACATCACCCAGCCCCCGGCCGGAATGAGCAACTCAATGGCGCCGCCTCCCGGGGCCAGGACCTGGCCGCCGGCCACATAGATTTTCCGTTGCGCCGGGCTGGCAGCGAAGGCGGTGGAAGTCGCCTCTGCCTGACTGGTCGTGGCTTCATGCACCAACAGCTTCGCACAGGTGCGGGAATTGCCGCCATTTGGCGAACTGCTGGCCATCTGTGACAGGACTGATCCGGGTGGAAAGCCGACCACCAAGCCAAAACCCTTGGAGGGGCTTCCGTTATAGCAGTTGTAGTAACCGTCATCGGCTCTAACGATCCCGTCGTCAAAGAGGACATCGCCGGAGGGGTTGTTGTAGGTGGCGTTCATCGCAAAGAGGACCACCGTGGCGTCGGGGTTGCTGTAAGGATCGCCGCCAGCAACGTCGCGATAGTCATATCGTTCGAAGGCGACGATATGACTGTCGCTCCAACGCGGGCGCGTGCCGCCGCGGGCCATCTGATTGTGGATGTAACAGGTCTCGGGCATGGTGTTATCGCCGAATTGACCGAGGTAACAAGTCATGGGGACCTGTGGGAACGTGGATTCGCTGCCGGGCGGGCCAGCCCAGTTGAAGTTATCCGAGTAGATCATCGGCAGGCCCTCGTGCATGAAGTAATAGGCGTTCTGCAGCTCGCGGTGGGTCGGACAGCAGAGGAGGTGGTCGTGATCCTCGGCGAACTGGACGCCCTGGGCGGCGCTGAACGCGCCGTCGTACGGAATGAAATGAGGCTGGTCAAGGTCCGCAGGCAGCGAGCCGCCGCCCTGCAAGCCACCATTGAGCACGGTGCGCAGGGGCGAGTTCAACAACCGCATCCCGGTACTGATGTATTCGCCGTACGACGGCGGGGAGCCCAGGTGTTCGCCGAAGACCATGGCGTCATTGCGCGGCGCCTCGGTGTCGAAACAACTATTCCGGTTATCGTCGGTTTCCGGGTAGCCGTTGGTGCGGACGTTGCTGCCGTAGCCGTGCGTGAAATCGAACATGGCCTGAATTCCGCCAAGGTAACCGCGCCAACTGGTCGAGTAGTCGCCGAAGAAAGGGGAAGGCACATGCTTAACTGCATCCAGCCGGAAACCGTCGCACTTGGTGGCGTGGATCGTCCACATCGCGGCGCGGGTGAGGTAGTCCTCGACCCGCTCGGCGACGGGCTGGCCGTTGGTGCCGTTGAAGGCATGCCAGGTGCCTCCGGGCCAGCTAAAGCCAGGCGAACCGCCGGCAGCCCATGAACCCAGGGCAACGGTGTTGGTGTCCATGTAGTACTCGGGATTGGCGGGATGGCGGACGAAGAAGGGCTTGCTGGCTTGGCTCCAGAGGGACGGGCCAAAGTTATAGTTGATCCCGCCGGGTTCGGTAGCCAGATCGCAGAGGCCGTTGATCGGCTCGTTCTGCACATAATCCTGATCGCCCCAGTCCTCCACATTCGGCCAGTTCCGGTTCCCGCTGCTGGTGGTCTTCAAATGGAAGTCCTGTGGCAGTAGCCCCGGGAAGAAGTTGGTGGGGGTGTAAACGTCATAGCCCGGCACGACTCCCTGGCGGTGGTTCATGATGTTGTCGAAGTAGACGCGAATGCCGAACCGGTGGGCGGTCTCGACCATCTCCAGCAATTCGGCTTTCGTGCCGTACTTGGTGGCGACGGTGCCGTTCTGATATTTGTCGCCTAGGTCAAACGGATCAAAGAGATCGTAGCCCACCGACAGCAGCCCACCGCCCTTGGCGGGCACGGGGAGCCACAGGCTGGTGTAGCCGGCCTCCGCCAGCTCGGGCATCTTCTGGCTGAGTTCGCTCCACTTCATCTGGAAGAGCTGAAGCATTGCCTCGCCCCGGGCAGCCGTCAGGCCGCCAAAGAGAAGTATGAAAACGACGCTCAAAGACGCGGTGCGGTGGGCAAGGCTAGTGCGCATAGTCCGATATTATCGAGCTTAACATTCAGCGGCGCCCGATAGCTACCGCACAAAGATGCGGGCGCGGAATGTCCCGCCATCTGCTTAAGTAGTAGCGATGTCCGTGATACCGACTACACCGCAGCGATCCTGGGCGGTCGAGTGCTTTCCGTTGCCTTCCAGCCGCCGCTTTCGTTTCCCGGCGGCGGCTATCCTCCACCTTGCCCTCCTCGCAGCCTGTAGCACCGCCTGGGGTTCCACCGGCATCCATACCACCTGGCTCTGGCACTTGCATCAACCAGTCTACTGGCCCGATCGCCGCAACTACGGCACCGACCACTACGAGGCTGCCTGGGACACTATCCAGCAGCAGGATGCGGGGCGGCCGCATCCCAACCCCGAGGGACTGCGCACCATCTTTGGCCTGGACGACCGTGTAAATGCTTACCAAGGCCGGCCCAGCGCGGCGCTCGGCACCATCGGGGGCTATCTCAATTCCGGCGCACAGATCAGTTACTCCGGTGCGCTGATGGAGAATGTTCAGAGTTTGGGCGCCGCGCGCCAGCTTGGCTACGATCCCGCGTGGTATGGGGCCAATCGCAATGCCCGAACGTGGACCACCACCGCCGGCAAGCCGCGCATGGACCTGGTCAACTTCACCTACCACCACGCCCTGGCGCCGCTGCTCAGCGATGCGACGCTGGAGATGGAGCTGCGAATCCATCGCCGTCAAATGGAGATCTTCTGGGGCACCAACCCCGCGTTCTCGCGCGGCTACTTCCCGACGGAGACCTGCTTCTCCGAGCGGATGATTCCCATCCTGAAGCGCGTGGGGATTGACTGGACTATCATCGCCAACACCCATCTGGCGCGCGCATGCGCGGACTTCCCGGTTGCAGTCGGCTCCGGGGGCGAGAACTGCGACCTGCCTAACCTGGCCGACCAACTCAACCCGGCCCAGGGCGCCGGCAACTATCAACGCATTTCAATTGACCGCGGCTGCTCACCCATCCAGGTCATGCCGTTTGGATTCCAGCTTCACTATGCGCGCCACGTGGACCCGGATACCGGAGCGGAATCCAAGATTATTGTAGTGCCCAGCGATCAGGCCCTGGGCTGGAAAGACAGCTACGGCCAGTGGGGGCTGGGCCTGCTCGATCCGCTCGATGCGCGCAATAACCCCGCCAAACCGGCGCTGGTGATGTGTGCCCATGACGGTGACAACGCCTGGAGCGGGGGCTACTCCTACTACATGGAGTGGGTGCAGAATTTCGCCAGCCAGGCGAGCGGGCGCGGCTACGAACTCACCACCGTCGAGCAGTTCTTGCAGGAATTCCCGCCCGACGCCAACGACGTCGTTCATGTCGAAGACGGCGGCTGGGTGTATGCCGACGGCGACTTCGGTTCGCCAATCTTCATCAACTGGCACTGGCCTCCCAGCTACTCCAGCAGTGGCGTCAACGTCGTGGACCCCAGCCAGGGCGTCAGTGACAAGGCCGACAACTGGCGCGTCATCATCGCCACGGAGAACCGCGTTAAGACTGCGCAGCAAGTTGCCGGGGTAACGCCGAACATTGACCAGGTGCGCGATCCGGGCAGTTTCAGCACCACTCCCAACGGCGTCGAGTTGGGCTGGCACTATTACCTGGGCAGTCTCGACAGCGGGTTCGTCTATTACGGCTGCCACGACGATGAATGCCACCGCGCTGTCGTCGCCCAATCCAACGCTGTCCGAAACGTCAACGGCATCCTGGCGGGCAATCCCGCCGGCGACACCACCGCCCCCACACTCTTTCCGCCGCAGCGGCATCCGTGGAATCCCGGCGGCACCAACTTCGGCGTGCAATACGGCTACAAGCTGACCGTCGCCACCAACTCCGACTTCTGGGTCTGGACCTACGGCTATGACGTCTCGGGCATCTCGAACGTCACCCTGCACTTCCGCATCAACGGGACCAACCCGCCCACCAGCGACCAGTTTAAGACCTATGCGGGTGGCCCGCTGGCCGGCGCCTGGCTCACCTCCAACATGACCAAACGCGTGGTCGCTCCCGTCATCGGCGTGACCCCGCAGTACATCGCAGACTACTATTATGCGAAAGTGAGCGGCGTCACCAACAGCTACGTGGATTACTATGTCGCGGGCACAGACAGCCGCGGGAATACCTGCAAGTCTCCCATCTACCACGTCTATGTCGGCGCTTCCCAGGGCGGGGGGGGAGGCGGCGCCACGAATGGGTGCAATGATCGCGTTTGCGTTTCGCCGGCGCCACCCGTGGCCGGAGTTAGCGCTACGATTGCATTCACCCCTGTCGGCGGCCCCTTGGTCGGCGCAAGCGCCATCTACATCCACTTGGGCTGGAACGGTTGGTCCACGGTCGTCAATCCCGATCCGGCCATGACGTTTAACTCGGCCTCCAATCGCTGGGAATACACGGTGACCGTGCCCGCCGACGCGACCCAATTGGACTGCGTTTTCAACAACGGCAGCGGCACCTGGGACAACAATGGCGGCCAAGACTGGCATTTCCCGGTCAGCAGCACACCCCAGGCTCCCTCCCAGCCTCAGAACCTTGTCCTGGTTCCCGTGCAGACCAACCAGATCAACCTAGCCTGGTCCGCTTCCTCCGGCGCCACCGCCTACATCGTCCACCGCGCCGGTTCACCTCTCGCCTTGACCACGGCCGTCACCTACTCCGACACAGGACTCGCCGCTGACAACTACTACTGCTACTCCGTTGTCGCCTCGAACAACATCGGCCTCTCCGCGCCCAGCGCCACCGTCTGCACCAACACTCTCGCCGCGCCGCCCACCAACATTCCACCCTTCATCCTTGACGGCACCTTCAATTACCCTGGCTACCAACTCGCCTCGAGCGGCATGGTGCTCTATGGCGCGTTGCGCGGCACAACGCTCTATGTCGCCACGTGGTCCACTGGCACCAGCGGGCCGAATGACCATTTCATTCTGGTCAGCGACCAACTCCTCTCCTCGGCCACCGCCGGGGCGCCTTGGGCCAAGACCGGCTACGTCGCTGCCGCCACCAGCAAGCCCTTTCTCGCCAGCGAAAGCATCAACACCTACGTTGCCTGGTTCAACGCCCCAGCTTCCTCGACGGCTTTCAAGGCCGCGACCAGCTCCGGGGCCATGGCGGGCACCATTGACCTGGTCGCTGCCTTTGGTTACATGCCGACGAACATCTATCTCTGCGCCGCCGCCTACCAGACCGCCGACAATGGCGTTCTGGCCGCCCAATGCCCCGCCGGCACCGGCCCGGATATTGACCCTGGCGAGTTCTTTGTCATCCCGACCGCGGCGCTGCACGACAACAATGCGGACGGCAAGTTCGACCGCCTTGACCCGGCGTTGGGATTCACATTGCAGAACCTGCAAGTTGGCGCCAGCGGGTATGCGGTCAACTGGGCCGCCATGCCGGGTCATTCTTACCAAGTTGAGTGGACTGCGTTCCTCGGCGGCGCCTGGAGCAACCTGCCTGGCGGGCTTACCACCGCCGGCCCGCTCCAGCTTATCCTCTCCTGCACCGACCCAGTGCCGCCGGCAGCCGCCACTCAACGATTCTACCGGGTAAGGCTGCTCCCTTAGATTTTCAATTCATAAATCACCGCGCATGATAAAACACATGAACACATACATTATCCGCCGCCGTTCAGGATGGCTGGCCCTCGCCTGCGTTCTTCTGGCCACCTCGCTCTTCCCGCTTCACGCCGACCCCGCGCGGGTGGCCCGCTCCGTCCCGCCGTGGGTCCGCGATGGAGTCGTCTATGAGATTTTCCCCCGCAATTTCTCCCCGGAGGGCAATTTCAACGGCATCACCGCGCGCCTCGACGACCTTAAGGACCTTGGCGTTAATATCCTCTGGCTCATGCCCATTCATCCGCTGGGCGAGAAGCTGCGCAAGGGCACCCTCGGCAGTCCCTACGCCGTGCGCGACTACTACGCCATCAATCCTGATTACGGCACCGAGGCCGATTTGAAGCGCCTGGTTTCCGAAGCCCACAAGCGCGGGCTCAAGGTCATTATTGACGTGGTGGCGAACCACACCGCCTGGGACAGCGTGCTGATGGCGCACCCGGAGTTCTACAAGCAGGACGCCAGCGGGAAGATCATCCCGCCAGTCAAGGAATGGACCGACGTTGCCGGCCTGAACTACCAGAATCCCAAGCTGCGAGAGTACATGATCGGCATGCTCAAGCACTGGATTGATCCCGGCACATTCGACCTCGACGGCTTCCGATGCGACGTCGCCTACGAAGTGCCGACCAGCTTCTGGGAAGAAGCCCGCGCCGAGCTGATGAAGGTCAAGCCCGACATCTTCATGCTGGCCGAAGCCAGCAAACCCGAGCTGCTCTACCAGGCCTTCGACGCGGACTACTCGTGGCCGTTGCACGGCACTTTGAATGAGGTGCTGCTGCGCGGCGCGCCAGCCTCCGAGTTCAAACGGTC
This sequence comes from Candidatus Paceibacterota bacterium, assembly GCA_035452965.1. Classification (NCBI taxonomy): domain Bacteria; kingdom Bacillati; phylum Minisyncoccota; species Minisyncoccota bacterium. The sequence continues at coordinate 533,634 of DAOTCE010000001.1, forward strand.
GTGGGAGGAAAGCCGGAAGCAGTTTCCCCAAGGCTCCCTGCACGTGCGGTTCTCGGACAACCACGACGAGGCGCGCGCCGTGGCCCGCTTCGGGGCCAAAGGCGCGCTTGCGGCCTCGGCGCTGATGTTCACGCTCGACGGCGTACCGCTGCTCTATAACGGCATGGAGGTCGGCGACGCGACCGAATCCGGCGACCCCGCCCTGTTTGAGAAGCTGCCGGTCTTCTGGAAGCCCAAGGAGCGCCCGCCGCTCCGCCAGATTTATCAAGGCCTGATCCGGCTGCGCAAAGCATACCCCGTCTTCCGCAACGACCGTGTCATCTGGCTGCGCAACTCGGACGAGGCGAACCTGGTGACCCTCATGCGTCTGGACAGCAAGGACGAATTTGTAGTGGTCATCAACTTTTCAAACCGCCCCGTTATCGGCTGGGTGGAGGTGATGCACGACCGGGAGTTCCAGCCGGTCAAGATGGCTGGCATGCCCGAACCGCCCTCGGATTGCTTCCCGCTTTTCCGCCTCAACGGCTTCGAGTGGCGCATTTATCATCGCACAGTGAAGTAGCGCAGGGCTCTCCCTTTGCCATTCCCCCCGTCTTCCCGGCGCCCCGGCAGATGAGCGAAATCCTGCTGCTCCGCAGTTGAAGCGCCTCGAGGAGGCCTGCGGCTACTGTGTCCTGACTCGATAAGACCTTTTGTCGGATGCCCCCGTATTGGTGTCAGTGAAGGTAAACGAACCGTCTGGAGGCGTATTGCTGCCGATTGGAATCCAAGCGCCTGACACTGCCAGGTTGGTTTTGGCCTCGATCACATGCAAACGGCCGCTTACGCCCTGGACATCGAAACTTAACTGGCCCGGGGCGGAGACGCGCGGGCTGCTCAACAGAGCTGGTGCAGGAGGCGGGTTGGTGATGACGAGAGCGCCTTGCATGGCAGCGTGAATCTGGCAGATATAGGCCAGTGAATTGGGTGCATTCAGGGGCACCGAGAAGGTTAGCGTTCCGTTGTCTATTCCGTTTCCCGTCACTCCGCTATTGTACGCGGCTGTGGTGCCGGTTACGGCGTTGGTTTTTATCCAGAATGGATGGCCTGTTGCGGCGATGGCGAATGAGTAAGTTTGTCCGCGGATCAGTGTGAGGGTGGGGTCATTCACACCGTTGATTCGGTAGTCACTGATGCCATTATTGACGACATTGAAGTCGGCCCCCGCACCGCGCTGGGCAACCAGTATTCCGGGAAGGACCAGGAACAGTCCAATCCCCTTCCTGATCTTAGTCATTGGAAGTACCATAGGCTCCCAATACACCAGGTCAAGCCGCGGTTCTCGAACTGTCGGCCGGCGGCTCGTGGACGGTGTTGGCCGGACAGGACCGTTTGTCGTGGACCAGATTAGGATTCAAGGAGCTGTTCAAGCTCCTTGAGCAACTGCTCGAAGAGCGCCATGGCGTCCTCGATCGGTTTGGGCGAAGTCATGTCCACGCCGGCGACCTTGAGCATGTCAATCGCGTACATGCTGTTGCCGGTCTTGAGGAACTTCATCCACTGGTCGCGGGCGCCCGGCTCGTTGCCGAGGATGCGTTTGGCAATGGCGGCCGCGGCGCAATAGCTGTCCGCGTAGCGGTAAACGTAATAGCCCCGGTAATAATGCGGGATGCGCAGGCATTCCACATCCAGCTCCGGATCAATGGCGAAGTCGGGGCCGTAGTAGCGAACATACTGGTCGTGGCAGAGCTTCATCAGGACCTCGGCGGTCATCGGCTCGCCCTTCTCGGCCAGCGTGTGCGCGGCGCGGTCGAACTCCGCAAACTGAGTCTGGCGGAAAAGGGTGCCGCGCATGTCTTCGAGCATCTGGTTGATGAGAAATGCCCGCTCCTTTCGGTCTTTAGTCTGCTCAAGCATGGACTTCTTGAACACGATCTCAGCCGCGGTCGAGGCTACCTCGGCGGTGAACATGGGATAGCCGGCGTAGATCGGCGGCTGGTTCTGGGCGGCAAACCAGCTCTGGGTCGCATGCCCCAATTCGTGCGCCACCGTAGAGACGTCGTGGAACTTGCCCTTGTAGTTAAGCAGCACGTAAGGCGCAGAGAGATACGTGCCCATGTTGTAGGCGCCGCTGCGCTTGCCTTTGTTTTCATAGACATCAATCCAGCGCGAGTCGAAGGCCTGCTTCATCACCCCGACGTACTCCGGCCCGAAGGGCTTGACCCCGTTCAGGACCAGGTCTCGCCCCTTCTCATACGGGTAATCGCGCTCGGGCACATCCACCAGGTTCACGTAGAGATCGTAGAAGTGCACCTGGTCGAGCTTGAGCACGCGCTTTTTGAGCGCCACGTAACGGTGCAGCAATCCCACGTGGTCATTCACCGTCCTGACCAGGTTGTCATACACCCCGAGCGGGAGGTTCTCCGCGTCGAGCGCGCGGTGGAGACAGGTGGGGTAGCCGCGGGCCTTGGAGTAGAACCAGTCCCTCTGCATAGCGCCGGCCAGGGTCGCGGCCAGCGTGCTCTTCACATCCAGGAAGCTGTTGTGCAACGCGAGAAACGCGTCGTGCCGGTAGCGGCGGTCCTTGGACTGCATGGCCTGGCTGAAGGACGAGGTGGTGATCTCGATATCCCGGTTCTCCGCGTCCTTGACCGTGCGCCAGCGCAGCTCGGTGTTGCTGAGCAGGCCGAAGGACTCGCTCGACGCGTCCGTGGCTTTGCCGGACATGGCCAGCAGTTCTTCTTCGCGGGCGGACAGGATGTGCGCCTTGGTCCGGAGCAGGTCGTCGAAGTAATGCTGATAGACTCTCAACTCGGCGCCCCCCAGCCAGCCGCGGAGCCGATCTTCCGGAATTCGTAGCAGCTCGGGCTGGAACCAGGAGCTCCCTTCGTCCCACTTGACCGCCAGCGTTTGCGCGCGCTGGTAGAGCGCCTGGGCGGCGGGGACGCGCATGTCTTCGTCGCGTTTCATCGCCGCATAGGCATAGAGCTTCTCGAGCTGGATATTGGCCTGGTCCCGCGATTGGAGAGCGGCCAGCAGGTTGCTGGCGGATTGGCCGGTGGTTCCTTTCCTGGCGGCAAACTCGGTCACGAGCGAGGAGACCTGCTGGTAATGCTCCTCCCATTGCTCCGGCGAGGCATACATTTTGCCGAGGTCCCACTTGTAGCGGTCCTCGATCGTTGAGCGTTCCGGGGTGGTGCTGGCGGCGGGCAGGGCGGAGGTCATAGCCAGAAGAGCAATGGAAGTGCAGCGCCGCAACCGGGCGCTCGGAATGGTTAATGTTGTCATTTTGCGCATCAAGTTCAGACGCATGCTTGCGGATACCATTGGCTCAAACTCAAACTTTCGCAAGCGGCGCGCCGCTCGACGCAGACAGGCTACACGATCGGCAATCGTGGTTCCAGCCCCAAGCGGGGGACTTGCCGGCAAGGCCGGGCAGCACCGGCTCGGCCCGGCACGCCGGGCCCTGCCTGCCCCAAGCGACGTCCCAGCCAGACCTTTGGCGCTAGCCACCAGCACCCCCCTCAAGCTACCCTTCCGGAGGAACTGAGACAGACCGATGACGCCGCCACCTAACACTCCGCTTCCTGAACTTGAGGAGCGCCTGCGCTTTGAGACGCTCATTGCCGATCTCTCGTCGAAGTTCGTCAACCTGCCTCCCGGACAGGTGGACCACGAAATTGAGGATGCCCAGCGCCGCGTTTGCGAGTCTCTCGGGTTGGATCTTTGCACGCTTTGGCAGGTATCGGCTGATGCCCCGGAAGTGATCACTCTGACCCATCTCTATCGCCCGCTGGGAGGCCCGCCGGTGCCTGAGCGGATGAACGCACTGGAACACTTTCCCTGGTGCCTGGAGGAGGTGAGAGCGGGGAGAATCATTGCCTTGGCTTCGCTGGCCGAGGCGCCGGCGGAAGCGGCCCGCGACCTGAAGAGTTGGCGCCATTACGGCACCAAGTCCAGTCTGACCATCCCGCTTTCAGCCGGGGGAGGACCAACACTGGGCGCGCTTTCATTCAATACGGTCCGGGAGGAAAGCCCCTGGCCGGAGGAGATCGTGAAACGCCTTCAACTGGTCGCGCAGATCTTTGCCAACGCGCTGGCCCGCAAGCGCTACGACCAGGCGTTGCTCGAGAGCGAAGAGCAGTTGCGCATGTCTCTGGACGCGGCGGGCATGGGGGCGTGGAGCATGGACCGCCAATCCCGGCAGGTCTGGGCCTCGGGCAGTGAGCGGGCGCTGTTCGGGTTCAGCCGAGATGTTCTCTTGACCCAAGAGAGCTTTCTGGAGGTGATCCATCCCGAGGAACGCGAGTCTGTCCGCGGGGCGGTCGAGAATACCCTGCGCACCGAGACCCCCCTGTTCGTTGAGTACCGGATCGTGCTGCCGGACGGAGAAGTTCGCTGGATTCGGGCGCGCGGCCAGCTCTCCCACGGCGGGAAACGAGATCAGGGCCGGCTGATGGGGGTGTCTGTGGACATCACCACGGCCAAACGGGCCGAGGAAGCGCTGCGTGAAACCCAGACGACCCTGAATGAGATCATCGACAGCACCGGCGATCTGATTTGGAGCGTGGACCCCGTTTCATTCGGCCTCATGACATTTAACCGGGGCTTACGGGATTACTTCCTGCAGGGCCGGGGCATCCGTATCGAGCCGGGGATGCGGCCGCAAGAACTGTTTCCGGCAGGCGAATATGTGGAGCGGTGGCGCGCGTTTTACCAACGGGCGATACAGCAGGGCCCTTTCACGATCGAATACCTGACTTACACGCACACCCGGACCTTGCTCCTGAGCTTTAGCGTCCTCAGGCGGGACGGCAAGATTTTCGGGGTGTCGGCCTTTGGAAAGGACATTACGGAGCTGAAGAACGCCGCGAGGGAGGCGCAGGAACTGCGGAGCAGCCTGGCTCGCTCGGGCCGGGTGACGTTGCTGGGGCAACTGGCTTCCGCGCTCGCCCACGAACTCAGTCAGCCGCTCGGGGCCATCCTGCGCAATGCCGAGGCGGCTGAGCTCATGCTTGGAATGCCTTCGCCCGACTGGGAGGAGCTGCGCGCCATCGTTAAGGACATTCGCACGGACGACCAACGGGCGGGCCAGGTGATTGACCGGCTGCGGTCGTTGCTCAAACGGCGCAGCCTCGACCTGCAACCGGTCGCGCTGGATGACGTGATCGCCGAGGTCCTGTCGCTGGTGCAATCCGATGCCGCAGCTCGCCGGGTGAAGCTGGGTTACTTCGCCGCTCCGGGTCTGCCGAGCACCCGGGGCGACCGCATTCATCTTCAGCAGGTACTGCTCAACCTGCTGCTTAACGCCATGGACGCGCTGGGTGAGGCTGCCACGAAGGAGCCGCGCGTCCAGGTCGCCGTGGGGCGAGCTGGGGACGGCGGGGTTGAAGTCCGCGTCTGCGACAACGGTCCGGGGATACCCGGCGAATTGCTCGAGCGGTTGTTCGAGCCGTTCTTCACCACAAAGACCAACGGTATGGGCATAGGCTTACCCGTGTCGAAGACCATCATCGAAGCGCACCAGGGCAGAATCTGGGCGGAGAATCGCCCGGAAGGCGGAGCGTGTTTCTGTTTCACCCTGCCGGTGAACAGTGGAGAGGCGCAAGGGGCGAAGAGCGACAAACGACTAACCGCGCGATGAATCCACCCGCCACTGGCCACTCGCCACTCGCCCCCGGCCATTTGCCGCAACCGACCGTCTTCGTCGTTGATGACGACCTCTCTTTCCTGCGGTCCATTTCGCGCCTGCTGCGGGCCTCCGGCTTGCACGTGGTCGTCCACAGCTCGGCAGCGGAGTTCCTCGCGGAATTGCGAGCCGACATGGCTGGTTGCGTGGTATCGGACCTGAAGATGCCGGGCATGGACGGGATGGCTTTGCAGGAGGCGCTGCAAAAGGCGGACAGCCACCTGCCGGTCCTCTTCCTCACCGGTCATGGTGATATTCCCATCACGGTGCAAGCCATGCGCCGCGGGGCGGAGGACTTTCTGACCAAGCACGCGCCCAAGGAGGACTTGATCGCCGCCGTGAAGCGCGCCTTGGCTCGCAACGAACAGGATCGGGCGGAGCGCGCTCGCTTCCAGGCCTTGCGCCAGCCCTTCGAGTTGTTGACCGACCGCGAACGCGAAGTTCTCCAGCACGTTGTGCAAGGCAAGCTTAACAAACAGATCGCCGCCGACCTCGGTATCCACGAGCGCACCGTGAAACTCCACCGCACCCATATTACCAACAAGCTCCGGGTGCACTCTGTGGCCGAGCTGACCCGCATGGTTCAGGCAGCGGGCTTTATTGAGCAATCAGCGGTTGGCAGTCATTAGCCAGTAATCGGTAACCAGCGGCGGGTTGCTGCTGACGAAGCGGCTTGCGATCACCGATTGCTGGTTACTTCTCCCCACCTTCCCCAAAGGGCAGTAGCGCTTATTTCTCTCTCTCTGGGAATATGCGCCCATGGAATCCCGAGGCGCAAGCAAGGCTATCGTTTACGTGGCTGTCGTGGATGACGACGAAAGCGTGTGTCGCTCATTTGGCCGACTGCTTCGCACCGCCGGGTTTCAACCCGTCACCTACGCCTCAGCGGAGGCGCTGCTCGAGGATGCCAAACGTCCGCACTTCGATTGCCTGGTCCTCGACATCCAGTTGGACGGCATGTCCGGCGTGGAATTGAGCCGGCGCCTGAAGGCGGTCAAGGATTCTACCCCGGTCATCTTCATCACGGCCCATGATGAGCCAGAGGTGCGGTCGCAGGCGCAAGCGACCGGATGCGCCGGATATTTCCGCAAGACCGATCCCGGGGAACAGGTGCTGGAGGCCATCCGGCGCGCCACGAGCACCGCTCATGGCAAGACGCCGGGTCCCCGTCTGTGCCCTGGCAAGACTTCCACCAAAAAGCCATGACCAAGAAAACAAAGACTGCCGATTATTGATTGCTGATTGCCGACAAGCCACAGCTAACACCATGAACACCATGACCCAAGGCATAGACCTGATCGAGGAATTGCGCGGCCGCGCTGGGCAGGGTCTCCCGGCGCTACCGCCGCCTCCGCCCAGATAAGGCATCCAAACCCATGCAACTGAAACAAGTCACGCAAATGAAAATCACCCGAAACAATTACTTCCTCTACGCGATGTGGGTCGGCGCCCTCGCGGCGACCGTGGCGTTGGCCCAAAGCGATTCGGCGGCTGACGACGAAAGAGCCAAAGCCGAGGCCCTGGCGAAGGCGACCCTCAATCCCGTCGCCAGCCTCATCAGCGTCCCATTGCAAAACAACTTCGACTGGGGCAGTGGGCCTAAGGACGACGGCTTCCAGTACAAGCTGAACGTGCAACCGGTGATTCCGATTTCGCTGAGCGAGGATTGGAACGTCATCTCCCGGACGATCCTGCCCTACGTCTATCAGGAGGACGTCATCGGCACATCCCGCCAGTCAGGCCTGGCGGATACCGTCCAGAGCCTCTTCTTCTCGCCGGTGAAACCGACGAAGGGCGGGTGGATCTGGGGCGCCGGTCCGGTGCTGCAGCTTCCGACCGCCACCGATGATTTGCTGGGGGAGGAGAAATGGGGTGCCGGCCCGACGGGCGTGGCTCTGCGGCAGCAAGGACCATGGACTTACGGAATGCTGTTCAATCACGTGTGGTCTTTTGCCGGGGAAAGCAGTCGGGCGGAGGTCAACCGGACGTTCCTCCAGCCGTTTGTGTCCTATACCACCAAGACCTTTACGAGCTTTGGGTTGAACACCGAATCCAACTATGACTGGCGGCAATCCCAATGGCTGGTCCCCATCAATGTGACGGTGCAGCAGTTGTTGAAAGTGGGCAAACAGCCCATCGCCCTGCAAATCGGCGCACGCTATTACGCCGAAGGTCCCAGCGGCGCGCCGGAATGGGGTCTGCGTTTCCAGGTCGCCTTCCTGTTCCCGAAATAAACCCCTTGAATTAACCACCCCAACAAAGAGACAGTTCAGCAAACGAGATGGAATCAAGTATGAAAGCGCACTCATCATCACCGCCCTGGGCCTCGCGCTTGGCTTCGGCCGATTGCAGTTCTCCACACGACGCTGGCGCTTCGGCCTGTCACGAGCTTCCTGGGGGAAGGAGAGGCAAAAGCACTGACAAGAAGCACCTGATTGTTGCCTGGTCATTGGCTGCCCTCGTGGCGGCGACAGTGTGTCTGCAGGCTGCGGGCCCTTCAACCGCCGTCTCGGGCAAGCGGCCGAACATCGTGATCATCCTCGGCGACGATCTGGGCTATTCGGACCTGGGCTGCTTCGGCAGCGAGATCAACACGCCAAACCTCGATTCCCTTGCCAAGGCCGGAGTGCGCTGCACCCAGTTCTACACGAGCGCCAGTTGTTCCCCCACACGCTCCATGCTGCTGAGCGGCGTGGACACGCACCTGAACGGCTTGGGCAACATGGACGAGTGGACTGCGCCCAACCAGTGGGGCGTGGACGGCTACGAAGGCTACCTCAACAACCACGTCACTACCCTGCCCCAGTTGCTCAAGGATGCCGGCTACCACACCTACATGGCCGGCAAATGGCACATGGGCAAGAAGCCCGATCAAATTCCTGCCGCGCGCGGGTTCGAGCGCGACTTCTCGCTGCTCGACGGCGCGGGCAGCTATTGGGACAAGTGGAATTTCACCGCCGTCAGCCCGCTGTCCAACTTCACCGAGGATGGGCGATACCTGAAGAAGCTGCCGAAGAATTACTACGCCACCAAGACCTACACCGACAAGATTATCGGCTACATCGAAGCAAACCGGAAGGATGGCAAGCCGTTCTTCGCTTACGTTTCGCACCAGGCGCCGCACGACCCCTATCATCTGCCGCGCGACTGGCGCAACCGGCATGTGGGCGAATACGACAAGGGCTGGGACGTATTGCGCCAGGAACGGCTCAAGCGCCAGATTGAAATGGGCCTCGTGCCGAAGGGCACCGAACTGGCCGAGCGCATGTGGTTCATCCCCGATGCCGCCCTGCTCGCGCCCGCAGCGCGCGCCATCATGGGCAAGAAGATGGAGCTGTACGCCGGCATGGTGGAGAACCTGGACTACCACTCCGGGCGGCTGATCGATTATTTGAAGAAGATCGGCGAGTACGACAACACGATCTTCATCGTGTTCGGCGACAACGGGGCGGAAGGGGCCGACCTCTTCAAGATGATTGCAGGCACGCCTGGCACGCGCGATTTCCTGTTCGCCTCGATGCAGTGGTCGCAAACCCATCCGAACGCCTGGGGGGATCCGCATACCTACGTCGGCTATGGCCCGATGTGGGCTCAGGTCTCGATGACCCCCTTCAGCCAATACAAAGGCAACATGGCCGAGGGCGGCATCCGCAACGCGCTGATCGTCAGCGGCCCGATTGTCAAACGGGCGCCGGGGAGCATCAACCACAGCGCCCTGATGCACGTGGCGGACCTCGTGCCCACCCTGCTCGAAGTGGCGGGCGCAAGTTATCCCAAGACCGTCAACGGTCACGAACCGCCGCCGCTGATCGGCAAGTCGTGGGTCAAAATGCTGGCGGGCCAGGAGGAATCGCCGCGTTCGGCCCAGGATTACCTGGCCTGGGAAATCTTCGGCAATCACGCGGTCCGCCAGGGTGACTGGAAATTGCGATGGCAGTATAAGCCGTATGGCACCGAGGAATGGGAGCTATTCAACCTGGCCAATGATGCGGCTGAACGCCACGATCTCGCCGCCGCGCAACCCGAAAAGGTCAAGGCCCTCATGGCGCTCTGGGACGATTATGTCCGCGCCAACAAGGTGGTTCTGCCCAGCCGCGTGATATGGGAGGGAATGGCGAAGAAGATGCCGGACCGCTATCCCGTGGTGGATGGCTACCCGCCGCTCATCTATAAACGCCAGTTCGTGCCGCCACCCAACATGCTGGCCGACCCGAAACCGTAATCGCGCCCAAATCCCAAAATGAACTCAATTCAACGAACCACCCATCCCATGAACAACGAAATCAAACGGCACCGCCAGGGGGATTACTCACCATCCGCGCCGTGCTCTCATCGCCTCGCCACCGCCACCCTTGCTCTAGCGATAATCTGTCCGACGCTCGCACTGGCGCAGGTGCCGCCGCGCTTTTATTGGCAGAGCCTCGCCGGGGCAAATGCCGTGCCGGTCATCTACCAAAACTTGAGCGGCAATGCCAATCCCATAGACCCGGCGCATGTCATGTTCACCAATAGTTCGGCTTCAGTCGAAGCCAACGTCCTGGTCGTCGGTTACGCCAAAATGCTGCCGCTATTCGATCGCACGCTTACTCTGGCGGTGCTCGAACCGGTGGGGCGGATTTCCGGCGATGTCAGCGTGGCCGGTGAGAGTTTCAGTAAAGACGCGAACGGATTCGGCGATCCAATGCTGGAGGTGGGCTACAATCTCATCGGGCCCAAGGCGCTCAAGAGCATCCCCGACCTTGTGCGTTACGAGCCCAAGCTTTCGCTCAACGTGATCGCGGACGTCGCGTTCCCGATCGGCGATTACGACAACGATCAGCCGCTGAACCTTGGCCAGAACCGCTGGTATGGCCGGGTGGGAGCGCCGATCATCCAGCAGATCGGGCCGTGGGTGCCAGGCCGGCGCACCACTCTGGAGTTGCTTCCCTCGGTCTGGTTCTTCAGCGACAACAACGACTACGTGGGCCGCAGGTTGAGCACGGACCCCATATTTCAGCTGGAGGCGCATTTGACCCGCGACCTCACCGAGACTCTGTGGGGGTCGCTCGACTCGACCTGGGTAACTGGCGGCAAGTCGAGCATAGACGGAGTTAAGGGCGATTCGCTGAACAACCTGGGCGTCGGTTTCACCCTCGGCTATCAGATCAGCGACAACCTCTCTGTCACCGCCGGCTACATGGCAACGGTCAACGACAACGACCGTGGGGATCTCCAGATGGATGGCTTTCGCATCTCGATCACGTACGGCTGGCACAAGATCGTCCAGGGCTCGAAGCGGCTCAAAGACGAGGAATGATTAAGGTGCTCCGCAGGTGCTGTGGCATGCACTTGAGATATTTCAAGCAGTTGGCCGAATACACAAACGGTTTACCGATCACTGATCAGGGTTGGCTGGTCACTGACCAGCTTCCCCAAAGGGCAGTAGCGGCCGTTTTGATGTTTCTGGGACTATGCACTTCATGAAATCGCCAGGTCCGGACAAAAGCACCGTCTACGTCGCGGTTGTGGACGACGACGAGAGCGTGTGTCGTTCGTTCGCCCGGCTGCTTCGTATAGCCGGACTTCAGCCAGTCACTTATGCGTCAGCGGAGGCGCTGCTCCAGGACACCAAGCGTCCGCGGTTCGACTGTCTGCTCCTCGACATCCAATTAGGGGGCATATCGGGTCTGGAGTTGGGCCAGCGCCTGGCTGCGGTCCAGGATGCCACTCCCGTCATTTTCATAACGGCCCACGATGAGCCGGAGGTGCGAGCCCGGGCGCTGGCCACCGGCTGTGCGGGTTATTTCCGAAAGACCGATCCCGGAGGACAGATCTTGGAGACGATCCGGCGTGCTGCCGGGGTCGCTTCTCCCAAGATTACGGACGCCGAGCGCCGATCTGGCAAAGTCCTCCGGTAGAAAGCACTCCCCATGAACACTAATACGCACTTCCGTTCGGTGATGCCGAATCCCCTGAGCGAGAATTGGAGCGTTATCTCCCGGGCCATTGGGAACGGCGGCTATCAGGCGAAGCATAAAGGCCCCTCCAGCCAGTCCGGCCTGGCCGATACCATCCAGAGTCACTTCTTCTCGCTGGTGAACCCGACGAGGAGCGGGTGGTTCTGGGAGTTGCTGAAGGTGGGCAAACCGCCCATCGCCCCTCCAGCGGGAGGGCGCTATAACGCTGAAGGTCCGAACGGAGCGCCCGAGTGGGGCTTGCGGTTCCAAGTCTCCTTCCTGTTCCCGAGATGAAATCCCATCTACACCTCGCTCTCATTGTTGGCGCCTGGTTCGTCGTGTCCTGCCCCGCGGAGGGCCGGGCCGGGCCGTTTGGCCCCAAGGGCAGCACCGCAGCCGAGAAAAAAGCAAGCATTCGCCAGCAGCGCGATGAAATGCTGGGGCAGCTCCGCGCCGCCAATCCCCGGCTGCAAGGCACGCTGAGCCAGGCCGCGGGCTACGCCACCTTCAAGCAGGTCAGCCTCAACCTGCTCCTGCTGGCCAGCGCCAACGGTTACGGCATGGTGGTGGACAACCAGACTGGGAAAGAAACCTTCATGCGCGTCGCCTCGTTGGGCGGCGGCGTGGGCGCCGGCGTGAAAGACCTGCGGGTCATCTTCATCTTTCACAACCCCGCCGTGATGAAGCAGTTCGTCGAGCAGGGGGTGCAGTTTGGCGGCCAGGCAGATGCCAGTGCCAAATACCAGGATACGGGCATCTCCGGCGAACAGAGTGTGAAAGCCGGCGTGAACTACAAAGAGGGCACCGTGGCCGCCGGCAGTTCCACGGATCTGACGGCCAAAGCCGGCGGGCACGGCAGTGCCGGCACCGCCCTCGCAACTCGCGGCGGCATGGAGATTTACCAGTTCACCGAAAGCGGCGTCTCCCTTCAGGCTACCGTTTCAGGCACCAAGTACTGGAAAGACTCGAAATTGAACAAATAAGGCCACAGTCCAGAAACTCAATCACCAAACCCATAAACCATGAATATCAGCAGAAAATTGCTTCTCAGCCTGTTTGCCGGAACCCTGCTGTTCGGACTCAACCGGGTCGGTGCCCAGTCCGCCACCACGAACCAGACGGACGACGCGCGCACCTACTTCGAGGTGCTGCGCTCGGACTTCAACGCGGCCAAGATTCGCACGATCAACCAGGCCATGAAACTCACCAGCCCCGAGGCAGAAGTGTTCTGGCCCATCTACCGCGATTACGAAAAGGAACTGGCACGCGTGGGCGACGAGAAGCTGGCGTTGATCCGCGAGTTCGCCGCCCACTACCAAAAGGGCAGCCTCAACGACCAGAACGCCAAGCCGATGGCCGCCAAGTGGCTGAAAAACGTCCAGTCACGGCTCGATCTGTGGACGAAGTACCACAAGAAGATCAGCGCAACCGTGTCACCCATGCGAGCCGCGCAGTTCCTTCAGGTGGAAAACCAGATGGCGTTGTTCGTGGACATCGGCATTGCCTCCGAAATGCCGCAGATTACTCCAACCCTGCCACAGAAACCATCTCAGTGATGTCCGATTCAGCAAAAGCAACCATGAATCCAATAACCACCGGTAACACAATGCAACCACGACTGGGCTCCAGCACCCGGGTCCGCCAAGCAACAAAAAGACACTTATGAGACGCAATCATATCCTGAACTTCGCAAAACAATCATGCCTGACCCTCGTCCTGGCCGCGCTCACGCTGCCGGCCTTCGCCCAACAACCGACCGCGGCCGAGCGTGCCGCCATGCTCAAGGCGACACTGGCTGCCAGCCAAGCGATCCTTCGCCAGTATCAGTGGATTGAAACCACCGTCGTCAGCCTCAAAGGCGAGGAGAAGTCCCGCAAGCAAACGCAGTGCTACTACGGCGCCGACGGCGGCGTGCAAAAGGTCGAACTCAACAAGTCCCCAGAGCCAAAGAAGAAGCGCGGGGTGCGGGGCCGGATCGCCGCCAAGAAGACGGAGGAATTGACCGACTACATGAAAAACGCGATTGCCCTCGTGAAAAGCTATGTTCCGCCCAGCCCGGCGAGGATCCAGGCGGCCAAGGATATGGGAAAGGTATCGATCGAAATCCTCCAGCCCGGCAAACGCGCGCGGCTCAACTTCCGAGACTATGAAAAGTCAGGGGACAATCTTGGCGTAGAAGTGGACCTGACGAACAACCGCCCGCTCGGTTTAAAGGTTTCCACCTACCTGGACGACGCTGACGATGCCGTCACCCTGGACGTGCGCATGGGCCAGTTAAACGACGGCACCGCGTACCCCTCCAATGCCGCGCTCGATGCGCGGGCCAAGAAATTGAAGGTCACCGTAACCAACAGCGGCTACCGAAAGATGTAGTCTTCCGCCAGCGAACGCGATTCCAACCTCATGAAAACTCGAATCGGCCCAGTCTTGCTCGCACCACTGTTGCTGGCGGGGGCTTTCAACGGTTGCACTGCGACCGCGCAGCCGGCCGACCCGGGCTGGCCGCGTGTGTTCAAGAAGGGCAAGCAGCAGCTCACCGTCTATCAGCCCCAAGTGGATTACTGGAACGGATATACCAACCTCCATTTCCGTTGCGCCATCGCGGTCAAAGGCGTGTCGAAACAGGAGAAGTTCGGCGTAGCCGAGGTGGACGCGCTCACCGTGGCCGATCACACGGCGCGCGTTGTTGCCCTCATACCCCTTAAGCGCGAACTGCGCTTTGCCAACGTGCCGGAGTCGGAACTGAAGAAGTTGCGCGAAGCTGTGGAAGAACTCCACCCGTCCGGGCAGGCAATGACGCTTTCGCTGGATCGCGTGATCGCTTACCTGAACCCGGCTGCGCAACCGGTTCAGCCGCCCGTTGAAGTCAATTTGGACCCGCCAAAGATCTTCAGCAGCACCACCCCCGCCATCCTGGTCATCTTCATGGGCGAACCCCAGTTCAAGCCCGTGGAAACCAACCGCACGGATCTCCTCTTCGCGCTGAATACGAATTGGGATGTGCTCTACGATTCTGCGAGCCGGCAGTATTACCTCCTTAATCGCGAAGGCTGGCTGACGACGGCGGACGTGCTCAACGGGCCGTGGACTCCGGCCCGGACATTGCCGCCCTCCCTTTACTCCCTGCCGAATAGCGAGAACTGGGCGGAAGCTCGACGTCGGCTGCCTGGCAAACCGGCCAAGATCGCCCCGACCGTCTTCGTGACGAAGGAACCCGCCGAGATGATCCTGACCGACGGCCCCCCCAGCTACATGCCCATCCGCGGGACTCGCTTGCTCCGCGTGAACAACACAGAGAGCGTGTTGTTTCTCCACACGGGCGACAGCAAGCTCTACTTCCTGGTCGCCGGCCGCTGGTTCCGCGCAGCCAGCATAGCTGGACCCTGGTCCGCGGCGAGCCGAGATCTGCCGCTGGATTTTGCCCAGATCCCCGATGATGATCCGGCGGCCTTCGTGAAGGCCTCAGTCCCCGGCACGCGCGAAGCACAAGACGCCGTCTTGTTGGCCTCCGTACCCAGCACCACCACGGTGCAAATGGCGCCGGTGAAAGAGGTGGTGACTTACAGCGGCGCGCCACAATTCGTGACCATCCCGAGCACGACCGTCCAGTATGCGGTCAACACGCCTAACCAGGTGTTCCTGGTCAGCGGCGGGTACTACTGGTGTTACGGGGGGGCGTGGCTCACGGCGCCCACCCCAAGCGGGCCTTGGACCTATTGCACCAGCGTGCCGGCGGCGATTTACACGATTCCGCCGTCCAACCCGAACTACAATGTCACCTACGTGGTGGTTCAAAGCTCGACGCCGACGACCGTCGTTTACAGCCAAACGTCCGGCTATAGCGGGCAATATGTGGCCGCGACGGGCGTGCTCATGTTCGGCATGGGCATGTTGGCCGGCGCGGCCATCGCTGACCACCACCACGACGACTATTATTACCCACCCCCGTGCCATTACTCTTACGGTTGCGGCGCGGTGTATCACCACGGTTATGGCGGTTACTACGCCTCGGCGCACGTCTCATACGGGCCTTATGGCGGGGCCGGGCGGACGGCTTCCTACAACCCGTACACCGGCACTTACGCGCGCTCAAGCTACGCCTACGGTCCCTACGGCAACGCCGCCCGCGGGGCGGCTTATAATCCCTACACCGGCACCTCGGCGGCGGGTCGTACGGTGAGCACACCCTACGGGACCGCGAGACAGGGTGCGGCGTACAATCCATATACGGGAGCTCGAGCAGCGGGCGGGTCGGTCAGCACCGCCTACGGTTCGGCCGGGCGTGGCGCGGCCTACAATCCCACGACCGGCCAAGGCGCGGCGGGCCGCTATGCCTCAGGCGCTTACGGGAGTGCTGGGGCGGTGCGAACCACCGAGGGCAGCGGTATGGTGGCATGGGACACGAAAAACAGCCAGGGGTCGGTCGGGAAGACCCAGTCGGGCGATGTGTATGCGGCAAAGGACGGCACCGTTTACAAGAAGGACTCCGACGGGGGATGGTCGCAAAACTCGGGCAGTGGTTGGGAAAGCACGACCAAACCGCAGCCCGCCGCCGCCAAGCCGCAAGCCTCCAGCACATCCAGCGCGAGCCGTCAGGCCCAGGCCAGCTCCTATCGGCAACAGCCCGCGACAAGCGCTTCTTCCGCCTCGAGCAGTTGGAGCCGCAACCAGCAGAGCATGGAATCGCAGGCGCAGGCGCGCCAGTATGGGAATCGGCAAAGCCAGAAAGCACAGTCGTGGCAAAGTTCGGGTGGCTCCCGTGGCAGCAGCTTCAGCGGCTCCCGCAGCGGCGGGGGCGGACGGCGCAGATAACAACGCCTCGCCCGCATGAAACCCCAGAGCTTATCCGCCACCAGCCCAGAATGGCCGAGGTGCCCCTCCCGGGCACGAGGACTCGCCAGGCTGAGATCATTCGCGGGCCCTCTGGCAGCTCTCGCGGCCTTAATCCTGGGCGGCTGTACCGCGTCGATTGGCGCGGTCCGCGTGACCACGCGGCAGGCCTATGCGCAGGTGCAAGCCAGCGCGCTCCGCACCGGCGGGCCGAGTGCGGATACTGTTTCGATCCTGCACCGCTACGATCTGGACCGCCTGGCCCCCCGCCAGCCGGATGCGGCTGTGCATCAGCTCTACCAGAAGGCTCTGGCCACCGGCGATCGAGACCTCCTATTCGCGCTGGCGGAGTTGAGCTACGCGGCGGGGGACCACATTCGCCGCAGCGTCAAGCCCTGGGACCCGCGCGAGGCGCGTGACTACTACCTCGGCGCGGCGGTTTATGCCTGGCTGTTCCTGTTTGGTGACGGAGAAGATGCGCCGCCCGGCCCGTTCGATCGCCGCTTTCGCGCGGCGTGCGATTTCTACAACTACGGTCTCGGCCTGGCGCTCACCGGACCGCGGAGCACCAACGCGGTCGTTCGACTGGAAAACGCCCGGCGCCGGCTGCCCATGGGCGAAATCGAATTGCGGCTTCGCCAAGACGAGCTGGCATTGCAACTCCATCAGTGCGAGGAGATCCTGCTTGCGGATCAATTCCGCGTCCACGGCTTGAGTGTGCGCAACCGCGAGCCGGGTGTGGGGGCGCCACTGATTGCGGTCTTGCCGACCGATCCCGCTTTGGGCATGCGGCGGGCCGTGCCCGCTACGGTGCTGCTACGCTTGCAAGGGACGCTGGCCGACTTTGCTGCCAGCCGGGGCGCCGCCGCGCTGGAACTGTATTCTCCCTTCGAAGACACGAACGTGACGATCGGACAGGCTAAAGTGCCGCTGGAGACCGATCTCACGACCTATCGCGCCTACACCTTGAACCAATCCACGATCTGGAAGCTCGGCAAACTGGATTTCCTCGCTCCAGCCAAGCGCAGTCCCAGCCAGTTGATCCTGAATCAGCCCTATGAATCGGGCCGCATCCCGGTCGTGCTTGTCCATGGCACTTTCTCCAGCCCGGTCACCTGGGCGGAAATGGGCAACACCCTGATCGCCGACCCCGTGTTGCGCCAGCGCTATCAGTTCTGGACTTTTAAGTACGGCAGTGGCAATCCGCTGGTGCGATCCATTGCGGACCTGCGCGCGGCCCTGACGGCCGAGGCGCAACGGCTTGACCCGCAGGGGACAAACACTGCGTTGCGGCAAATGGTGGTGATCGGTCACAGCCAGGGGGGCCTGCTCACCAAGTGCGCCGCCGTGGATACCGGCGACCGCCTCTGGCACGTGCTGAGCACCAATCGCTTGGAAGACTTGAAGACTAGTGACGCGCAGCGCGCGGAACTCCGAAGCCTCTTTTTCCTCGAGCCGCTGCCGTTTGTGCGCCGCCTCGTGTTCATTGCCACCCCGCACCGCGGCAGCTACCTCTCTGGCGGACTCGCCCGCCGGCTGGCCCGGCGGCTGGTCACGCTGCCCGGCACTCTGGCTTCCCGCGGAAAAGAACTGCTCCTCCTGGCCAAAGGCTCCGACGCCGGGAACTTTGCCGGCGACAAGCTGCCCACCAGTCTCGACGGCATGTCACCGAAGAACCCCGGCCTTTTGGTCCTGGCGGAAATCCCCGTTGTGCCGTCGGTGAAGGCTCACTCCATTATTCCTGTATTGGGGGAAGGCGACTATCGGCAGGGGCGGGACGGGGTAGTGGCCTACCAAAGTGCCCACGTGGACTATGTGGAGTCCGAGTTCGTCGTCAGAAGCAAACATTCGTGCCTGAATCAACCGGCCACGATCGAGGAAGTGCGCCGCATCCTCCACGAACATCTCAAGGAATTGCCACCCAAGACCGCTCAGGCCGACCTGCCGGTCAGCCTCAAGCTGGCTGCCCATCAATAAACACAATAACTGGACAAAAAACCACCAACAGAAACCTATGAACGCTAAAACACTGGACATAACGAGATTGGCGCTGCTTCCAGCCGCCATGCTAACCTTCGCCTCCTGCTCGTCTACCCCTTTCACGCCGCCCATCGAGACGACCGCCGCCACCGCCTATCAGGAGGGCGTGCCGGGCGGGTTGGTCGTGGAGACGCACAGCATGAAGGCTACTGTGATCGGCATTGATGCGGCCAACCGCAAAGTGACGCTCGTCACCTCAGATGGAAAGAAGACCACGGTGAAGTGCGGCCCTGATGTGATCAACTTCGACCAGATCCGTATAGGTGACCAACTCAAGGTGACAGTGGCCGAAGAAGTGGTTGCCTACCTGGCCGAAGCCGGCGCGTCACAAAGGGAGGGTGGCGCAGCGTTCGTGGCGCTGGCTCCCAAGGGCGCCAAACCAGGCGGCATCGTCACCGAGACCGTGCAGGTGACCGCCAGGGTAACCGCAATCGATCTCAAAGCTCGCAGGGCCACACTCCAATTTCCGGATGGCGCCATCCGGAAGGTCGCCGTCCGTCCGGACGTGGACCTCACGAAGCGGCATGTCGGCGAAGAAGTGGTGATCCGCATCACCGAAATGGTGGTGCTCAGTGTCGAAACGCCCTCATAGCGGATCTGGCAAGAACTTAACAGATCACAAATTAGAACCTAACATGACTATGAAACAGAAGGTTCTTATAGCCGGTATTGCCTGTACCTTGGCAATGACCGCCGTCACCGCGCATGCCGAAGAGGGCGGTAGTGCCCATTACATGCCCGGTAGCACCGCGTCCTTCATTGACGCTTTCCCTGGCAAGCCCGGCGGTATCGCCGTGCTGGACTTCTTCACCTATTACGAAGCCAGTGCGCCCGTCAATCGCCAGTTGCCGCTCGGTGGGTTACTCACCGCTGGCATCGACGCAACAGTATATGCAAATACCGTCGTGGCGGTTTACCAGACACCGTGGAGCGTCCTGGGCGGCGGGTTGGCGGCGGGTGTGGCGCTGCCTTATGTCTGGCTGGAAGTGAAAGGAGAAGCGCAGCGCACAGGCCCCGGTGGACAGCCTGGCACCCGTTTTACAGCCAAAGATACTGCGGATGGGTTCGGCGATATGACTATCTATCCTTTTATGCTGGGATGGACAAATATCGCGCCCGACCTCAAACTCGACCTCCGCCTGGGCATCTATGCTCCCACCGGAGATTATGAACAGGGCCGGCTGGCCAACGTCGGCAAAAACTACTGGTCCTTTGAGCCGGGCATCATGGCGAGCTGGTTCAGCAGCAAGATTGGCACCGAAGTCAGCCTTTACACCGGTGTGGATTTCAACACGGAAAACGGCGACACCGATTATACCAGTGGCACATCCCTGCACATGGATCTGACGGTGGCGCAGCACTTGCCTCTCTTTGGAGGCTTGGCGGGTGTGGGTGGAAACGCCTTTTACTACCAGCAATTGACCGGTGACAGTGGCCCCGGCGCGCGACTCGGCGATTTCGAAGGAATGACCTGCGGTATCGGCCCGGTTATTTCTTACGTTCGCCCCTTGGGCCGTGATACCACCTTGCTGGCTGAAATTAAGTGGTTACCCGAGTTGGACACCGATAAGCGCCTGGAGGGCGACTACGTCTGGGTAAAGCTGGGCATTCTGTTCTGACGATTGGCAGTTCAAACAACTCACATGACCAACCAAACAAATCCCATAAAGCTCTCCCTGATCACACTGGTTTTCACGCTCACCGCGGCAACGGCCCTCGCGCAGAACAACGCGGGGAGTTTTTACCGTCCGCTTACTCTCCAGACGGCCGACACTGGAAGTGGTGCGGGAGCCGTCTCTGATGCTGAGGATCAGCAAGCAAAAGCCGCCGCCCTCGCCAAGGCGACTTTAAACCCCATCGCCAGCCTCATCAGCGTTCCCATTCAGAACAATTTTGATTGGGGTGCGGGCCCTGCGGACGATGGATTTGAATACAAGGTAACGGTGCAACCCGTGATACCAATATCGCTCAACGAGAATTGGAATGTCATTTCGCGCACGATCCTGCCTTTTATTCATCGGGAAAACTACTCTGGCCCCGGCACCAGGTCGGGCCTTGCCGATACGACCCAGAGCCTCTTCTTCTCGCCAGTGAAACCCGGACCGGGAGGCTGGATTTGGGGTGCCGGACCCGTGCTGCAGATTCCGACGGCCACGGATGATCTGCTCGGCGAGGAAAAATGGGGCGCAGGCCCTACCGCCGTCGTCTTAAAGCAGCAGGGGCCGTGGACCTATGGCACTCTGTTCAACCACGTCTGGTCCTTCGCTGGTGAGGAGCGTCGCGCTGATGTCAATCGCACGTTCCTCCAACCTTTTGTGTCCTACACAACCAAGACCTTCACCAGCATCGGGCTCAATACCGAGAGCACCTATGATTGGCAGCGGTCCCAATGGACCGTGCCGGTGAACCTGTTCGTGCAGCAGTTGCTAAAAGTTGGCAAGCAGCCCATCTCCCTGCAAGTTGGCGGACGCTATTACGCTGAAGGGCCTAGCGGTGCGCCGGAATGGGGCCTGCGTTTCCAGATCTCATTCCTGTTTCCGAAGTAAACCCCATGAACCACCTGCAACCGAACGGGTCTTTTCCAAACGAAACGATACTATGAAAACAAAATCTATCCTCACCACCCTCAGTCTCGCACTAGGTGCAATTGCAATACCAGCGGCGGACGGGCTCGACCGGACGGTGCTGCCGGTTCAGTTCCCGAAACCACCCGCCCTCAAGGAACTCTACGCCAAGGACGTGAAGACCATTCCGCCCAGGCAAGAAGTGAAGGCACCCCAGGGCGCGCCCAATGTGCTGGTCATCCTGATTGACGACCTCGGCTTCGGTGCCACGGAAACCTTCGGCGGTCCGATGAAGACGCCCACGATGCAGAAGCTGGCGACGGGCGGTCTTCGCTACAACAGCTTCCACACGACGGCGCTCTGTTCGCCGACGCGCGTCGCGCTCAAGTCGGGCCGCAACCATCACACGGGCAACATGGGCTTCATCACCGAAATGGCGACGGGTCTGCCCGGTGCCACCGGCGAGGTCCCCAACAACGTGGCCCCGCTGGCGAAGATTCTTCAGTTGAATGGCTACAGCACGGCGGCGTTCGGCAAGTGGCACGAGACGGCGGTCTGGGAAACCAGCGTGTCCGGTCCGTTCGACCGCTGGCCGTTGCGGCAGGGCTTTGACAAGTTCTATGGCTTCATCGGTGGTGAAGCGAACCAGTGGGCGCCGTACCTGCATGACGGGGTCGCCCAGGTCGAGCTTCCCAACGACCCGAACTACATCCTGAACACGGACATGGCGAATCAGGCAGTGGCGTGGCTGAAGTTCCAGAAAGCCATGACGCCGGACAAACCGCTCTTCATTTACTACGCGCCGGGCGCCGTGCATGCGCCGCACCATGTGCCGCAGGAGTGGATCGCGAAGTGGAAGGGCAAGTTCGATGGCGGCTGGGACAAGCTGCGCGAGGAGACGCTCGCACGGCAGCTCAAAATGGGCGTGGTGCCCGCCGGCACCAGGCTTGCGCCGAAACCCAAAGCCATCAAGGATTGGGACACGCTGTCCGCCGACGAGAAGAAACTCTTCACCCGGCAAGCCGAAGTGTTTGCCGCTTTCGTGGAACATACCGATTACGAAATTGGCCGCGTGATTCAGGCCATTGACGATGTGGGCCAACTCGACAACACATTGGTGTTCTACATCGCCGGCGACAACGGGACTAGCGCCGAGGGCGGCATGAACGGCATGTTCAGCGAAATGACCTACTTCAACGGCGTCACCGAGAAAGTCGAGGATATGGTCAAGCTGGTTGACAAATGGGGCGGCCCGCAAACCTATCCGCACATGGCGGCTGGTTGGGCCGTGGCCCTCGACACGCCGTTCCAATGGACCAAACAGATGGCGTCCGATTTCGGCGGCACCCGCGTCGGCATGGTTGCCCACTGGCCCAAGGGCATCAAGGCGAAGAACGAGGTGCGCCCCCAGTTCAGCCACGTGATTGACATCGCGCCGACCATTCTGGAAGCCGCCGGCCTGCCGGAACCCAAGGTCGTGAACGGCACTCCGCAGATTCCGATGGAAGGCAACAGTCTGGTCTATACGTTTGACAACGCGGCGGCCAAGGAGCGCCACACCACGCAGTATTTCGAGATCGCCGGCAACCGCGCGATCTACCACGACGGCTGGTTTGCCCGGACCACTCACAAGGCGCCGTGGGAACCCAAGCCACGCCGGGCGCTTGCGGAAGACATTTGGGAACTTTACGATACCCGCGCCGACTTCAGCCTTGCCAACGACCTCGCCGCGGCAAACCCAAAAAAACTCAAGGAGTTGCAGGCCGTCTTCCTTAATGAGGCCCGGAAATATAATGTGCTGCCCATTGATGACCGCGTGTTC
The DNA here is from genome assembly GCA_035452965.1 of Candidatus Paceibacterota bacterium. NCBI lineage: Bacteria > Bacillati > Minisyncoccota > Minisyncoccota bacterium. The sequence goes on from DAOTCE010000001.1 coordinate 556,494, forward strand.
GAGCGGCTCAACGGCGATCTCGTGGGCCGCCCCGATCTCATGGGGAAACGCACCTCGATCACCGTCGCCGAAGGCATGTCTGGCATGATGGAAAGTGTCTTCATCAACGTGAAGAACCGGTCCAAGACCATCACCGCCGAGATCGAAGTGCCCGAGAAAGGCGCGCACGGCATGATCCTCGCGCAAGCCGGTCGCTTCGGTGGTTGGGCGCTCTATGCCAAGGACGGCATCCCGGCCTACGACTACAACTTCCTGGGCCTAAAAAGCACGACGATTGCGGACACCAAGCCGCTCTCGGCCGGCAAACACACACTTCGCTTCGAATTCGCCTACGACGGCGGCGGCCCCGGCAAAGGCGGGAAGGGCACGCTGTTTGTGGATAGCAACAAGGTGGCTGAGGGCCGGATCGATCACACCCAAGGCGGGCTTTTCTCTGCCGACGAGACGGCGGACGTGGGCATTGATCTCGGCACGCCGGTGGTGGAGTCCATCGGCTGCGAAGCCAAGTCGCGCTTCACCGGCCGCATCCCGAAAGTCACGGTTGAGGTGAAATGATACGTCTGTGAACCACGCGAGCTGGCCCGGCACTTCCTCCGGCACGGACCGGCCCGCGAATTCACCGACGAGACGGAAATCCAGTGCCGACGAAAGTTAAACATGAATATCCGCAGACCTTTTGATTGAGCAAGAAATAACAACAAAACACTATGAAAGCTATGAGATTAAAACCACACTGGCCCTTCTCAGCCTGGCGCTGGGCGCGGGTCTAAGCTCGCAAAGTCTGTCGCAGGCAAGCGAAGCCGCCCTCAACCGTTCCGTCCTGCCCATGCCGAACACGGTCCGGCCGGACTCGGTCGTCCATGACATGAAGAGCCCGGATGCCAAGTATCCGCCAATCCCGCAACTGCGCCCGCCGAAGGGCGCGCCGAACGTGTTGATCGTCCTCGTTGACGACGCGGGCTTCGGCTCCTCCAGCGCCTTTGGCGGCCCGTGCCACGAGGTGCCGGTCTGGCAGACGAGCCCGGCGGGGCCGTTTGATGCCTGGCCCACCGGCGGCGGCGGCTTTGAGTATTTCTACGGCTTCATCGCCGGCGAGGCCAACCACTGGTATCCGACGCTCTTCGAAGGCAACACGCCGGTGGAAAACAAAAAGACGCCCGAGCAGGGCTATCATTGGGTGCCGGACATGACGGACAAGGCGATCAAATGGATCGGCCAGCAGCAGGCGCTCGCGCCGGACAAGCCGTTCTTCATCTACTACGCCCCAGGAGCCACGCACGCGCCCCATCATGGGCCCAAAGAATGGGCCGACAAATACAAGGGCAAGTTCGACCAAGGCTGGGACATGCTGCGCCAGGAAACCTTCGCCTGCCAGAAAAAGCTGCAAATCATCCCGGCCGATTGCCAGCTCACGCCCCGGCCCAAGGAAGTTCCGTCGTGGGACGAGATGCCGGAGGCGCTCAAGTCCGTGCTGCGCCGCCAGATGGAGGTCAATGCGGGATTCATGGAATACACCGATCACCAGGTCGGCCGTCTCGTGGAGACGCTGGACAAGCTGAAGATTCTCGACAACACGCTCATTTACTACATCGTGGGCGACAATGGCGCTTCGTCCGAAGGCACAATCAACGGCGCCTACAACGAGATGGCCAACTTCAACGGGCTGGCCCCGCTTGAGACGCTGGAGTTCCTCATGGCGCGCCTCGACAAACTCGGCGGGCCGGAATCCTACAACCACTACGCGGTCGCCTGGGCGCACGCGATGGACACGCCCTACCAATGGACCAAGCAGGTGGCTTCCCACTGGGGCGGCACGCGCAACGGCACCGTCGTTCACTGGCCCAAGGGCATCAAGGCCCGGGACGAAATCCGCTCGCGGCTCGCCCATGTCATTGACGTGGTGCCGACGGTGCTCGAAGCGGCCGGCTTGCCGCAGCCCGAATCTGTGGACGGCGTCCAGCAGGATCCCATCGAAGGCGTCAGCATGGCCTACAGCTTCGACGCGCCCAAGGCCGCCGAGCGGCACGAGACGCAATACTTCGAGATGTTCGGCAACCGCGCCATCTACCACAAAGGCTGGACCGCTGCGACGAAACACCGGACTCCCTGGGTGCTGATCGGGGCGAAGAACGTGCCCTTAGACGAAAACGTGTGGGAACTCTACTCGGACCAGGACTGGACCCAGGCGATGATCTTCTCCGCCGATGACGGATGCGATGTGGGTGAGGATTCGGGCGCCCCGGTATCTCCCGATTGCGGACCGGTGAGCAACGCCTACAAGGAGAGGATAGAGGCGTGCAGCTCTCGATCACGGATGATCCGAACAACCACACCGTCAATCCCGAGGACGCGATCAAGGCGGCCATGGGGAGGCAGTGAAAGTTTCGTTCGTGAACCCGCGCGCTGTGCAACTTGTCCGCGTTCTCGCTGGCGACACGAACGTAAAAGCAGCAGTAGAAGACATAGATTAGAGACATCAACCAAAACGAAAGACAAACAACATATGAAAAAGCAAAACTACCTCATTATCGGCCTGACGGCCCTGCTGGTCACATCCAGCCAGGCCAGCCAGGAACAACTCGCCAGGAGCATCCGCGAAGCCCGCGTGGAGACGGGCCGGACCTCGGCACAACTCAAGGTCACGTTGGGCTCGCTGAACGCCCTTACGGCACAGACGAAAGGTGACCTCCGACCTGTTTACACCACGTTTTGCAAGGAAGTGGCCAACACGGAATCGGCGGCCGGCTGGACGCGGACGCGGACCCAATGGATGGCCAGCGATGGCCGACAGTATTTCAAGGACTGGCAAAACACGGTCAATGGCATTGCCAATCAATCCCTTCGGGAGAAGGCCCAGAAGCGAATGGGCAATGTCCAGAAGAGCTACGACAAGGTGGAGGCGTCGCTCGGGCAGGCAGGCGAGAAGTTCAGACCCTTTCTCTCCGACCTGGGCGACATTCAGAAAGCCCTGGCCTCGGACGTGACCCCGGGCGGCGTCAAGGCGATCAAGGGCACCGTTAGGAGCGCCAACTGGAACCACCAGTTTGTGGACAAGGCAGTGAAGGCTGCGCTGAAGGAAATGGATAAGATGGCGAAAGCGCTGTCCTCGGAAGCCCAGTAAACCGAGGTGCGAGGCCGTCGCCAGGCTTGCGAATTCAGCGAGTTGAATCGGCACCTCACCGGTGGTGCTCGATTACTTCGACGCCGCGTCGTCTTCCTTTAACGGCAAGATTGGGGCGACCCGGATCAGGTAGCCGAAGAAATCGCATCGTGTTGCCCGCGCCCGCCGGTGGGCGCGGGCAGTTGTTCAAACCAGTCATGACCAAACAAACCAATAGGTCGGTGCAATCCGGGACCTTTACCATGCTGCGTCCGGTTGGCTTATTCCTGCTCGGGCGTGGGCTGGTGTCCAGTTCCACCACCAGCAGGGGCTTGGACGCTCCGGCCACTGCGGCGTCGGTCGACCTCAGCCGCTACGCCGGCCGTTGGTATGAGGTCGCTCGGCTGCCGACGCGGCTGCAAATGGCGAATGAGGCCGCCCTCGCGGAATACGGCGCGCCTGCGATTTCAGAGGCGCGCTACGAGCCACTCCAGGTTCGTCGGCCAGACGAGAAGCTACCAGAAATCAACCTACAACATTATGAACGATGACAGAAAGCTGGTCGTGCACTACAACAATGGCACCAGGCTCGAAATATCTTTTCCGATTCAGGTAAGGAACTCGCAGGCGACGGTGCTGGAAGCCATGAAGAGAATCATGGAATCCGACAAAATCGCCTTCGAGGCAGAGGGCCGCTTGATCGTCATTCCCTGGGCCAGCGTAGCCAGACTGGAAGTCAGCCCCACGCCGGCTTCGCTGCCTTTTGGCGTAATCAAGAACGCAAAGCTGGAGCATGAAAGCACTTTTCATAACCACAGCAGATAAAGACAAACAAGAGCGCACAACTATGAAAACAAGGCTCAAACAAAACCTCCTCGCCACGGTGCTCGCTGGCGCCGTGGTTTTGACCGGTTGCACTCATCTTGGCCCCAGGACCGTGGCCGTGGACCGTTTCGACTACAGCACGGCCATCGCCGATTCGTGGAAACAGCAGACGCTCCTCAACATCGTCAAGCTCCGCTACATGGACCTGCCGGTGTTTGTGGACGTGGCGTCCATCGTCAGTGGCTACTCCATGCAAACGGGTGTCAGCATCAACGGCACCCTCTCCTCCGAAAAAGCCATCCAGGGCAATTACCTCGCGGCTGGCGGACAGGCCCTCTACACCGACCGGCCCACCATCACCTACGTGCCGTTGACCGGGGAAAGATTCCTGCGCGGCCTCATCACGCCGATTGATCCCAAAAACATCTTCTTCATGCTGCAAGCGGGCTTCCCGGCGGATTTCATCCTGGCCCTGACCGTCGAAGGCCTGAATGGCGTGCGCAACCGTTCGGTCGCCGCCGGCGCCATGCGCGAGGCGGACCCGGAGTTCCTCCGTGCTTTGGACCTGCTGCGCCAGGTGCAGGCCGCCGGCGCGTTCGGCATGCGCGTCGAAGAAGACAAGGCCAAAGGCTCGACCGGGGTGGTGTTCTTCCGGCGCGACGATGTCCCCGCCGACATGTTGGAAAAGGCGGCGGAAATCCGGCGGCTGCTCAAGCTGCCAGCGGAAGGGGACAAATACGTGCTCGCCTATTCGCCGGTCCGCGGGGTGGACAATGAGCTGGCCGTCAACAGCCGCTCCATGCTGCAAATCATGGGCGCCTTCTCGAGCTATCTGGACGTGCCGGAAGTCCACCTGAAGGAACGCAGCGCCGTGCCCGCTTTCGACAAAGCCGCCCCGGGGAGCCGGCAGACCTTTGTGCGGATTCACAGCGGCAAGGACAAGCCGGGGCATGCTTTCGCCGCCGTGCCTTACCGTGACCACTGGTTCTGGGTTGACGACGGTGACTGGCAAACCAAACGCGCCTTCACCGCCGTCATGTTCTTCTTCACCCTCGCCGAATCCGGCAGCTCCGAGAAAATGCCCTTGATCACCATCCCCGCGCAATAAGCAGTCACAACAAACCACGCACTGGGCATGAACTTTAAGACCAGGTTGACTTGAGACATGTGAAGGTTCATCGCGTAGCCGTCGTGACTATCTGGCTGCTGCTCACCTGGGCAGCTTCGGCCAGCGAATCGGACGCTGCCGCTGCATCGCCCGGCGAAGTCAAGGTGCCCACCATGAATCACGCCGATGTGCTGGTCACCGCTGAGGGTGAGCGGTTCGTGGGCCGGATCATCGCTGAGACGCCCGGCACTGTCGTCTTCGAGTCAAAGGTGGCCGGGCGTCTTACCTTGTCGCGCGCGCAGGTTCGCGAGCTCCAGCGCCAGTCGGCCAGCGAGCCGGTCAGCGTGTTGCCGCTCACCAACCAGCCGCCGCTGGGCACGAACCCACTCTCGACTTTCAGCTCTCCGACCTCGACCAACGCCTGGCTTCCCCCCAGCCTCGGCCACGACAACCCGGATTGGATTCAGCTTAAATCCGGCTCCTGGCTCAGCGGCAGATTCAAGTACCTCCAGGACCGCACCGTGGAGTTCGACAACGACGAGCTGGACGAACAGAGCTTCCGGTTGAAGGACATTCGGCAGATCCGTCCCGCCGAGCCGGCGTGGGTTCGCTTCGACGACCGCGAAGAACCGGTGTTTGGAACTGTTGTGCTTAGCAATGGCGTCGTTTCCGTGGGCGGAGCGGAGGAGCTAACCTCGCCCCGGGACCGGGTTCTCGGTATTACCCCTGCCGGCAGCAAGGGGATAAGCTACTGGTCCGGCAACCTGAGCGTCGGGCTGAGCCTCCAGTCCGGCAACAACCGCATCACTACGCTGAGTACCAGTGCCGAGCTGGCCCGGCGAACGCCTAACACGGACCTGGTATTCGACTACCTGGGAAATTACAGCGAGGCTAACGGAATTCAGAACGCCAACAACCAGCGTGCGAGTCTGACCTACGATGTGCGGCTGGATCGTCACTGGTTCGTTCGCCCCGGCTCGATCGAATACTACCACGACCCTGTTGCCAACATCTCGCTGCGAGGGACGGCCATGGTAGGTGGCGGTTACTACATCTTCGACCGTTCGGGCCTGACATGGAACGTGGCTGCAGGTCCCGCCGCCCAGTACACCAGATTTGAGCAGGTGGAGACCGGTCAGTCGGAAAGCGCCACAACGCCCGCCGCCTTCGTGTCGACGAGTTTCAAGGTGGACATCTCCCGGCGCCTGACTCTGAGCGAGAAACTACAAAGCATCTTCACAAAAGAGGAGGCCGGGCAGTATACCCATCACTCAGTCACCAGCCTCGAGTTCAAGATCAAGCGGCACCTGGACCTGGACGTTTCCTTTGTCTGGGAATACCTGCACAAGCCCGCGATGGAATCCAACGGCGACCTCCCCCAGAATAGCGATTTCTACCTCACGCTGGGACTGGGACTAAGGTTCTAGCGTCGCCTCTGAGCCCTCCGTCTTCTTCGCGACCACCAACACGAGCCGCAAAACACGATGCAGTAGTCGCACCAGCCTCCCCCTCTCCCCACGGGCCGGCGCGCCTGCTGCAACCATTGGAATGCGCCCTGCCGGTCAACGCAAATGGCAAACCTTCCTCCACACCCACAAACTGTGGCGACCCG